>JBPYDQ010000001.1:0-4450 GCA_051986135.1 Terriglobales bacterium
AAACATCATCCCAGGTTCTTTTTTTGGTGTAGCGTGCCTCGAACAATTGCCGCACGCGATTCGATCGTACTGCTTCAGCTTCTTTTTCCATAGCCTCGATTTTACTCGCTCGGAGCGGCTGGGGAAACGCCCAGGCGCGAAGCGGCAAAGCTACGCGTCAAAGGAGCCGGTAACTTGAGCCAGAACTCCAAGTTTCCAAGTTTCCGGTTACATCGTTTCCCAGGACTTTGCGGCTATACTTGCGATTATGCCGCATGCGCGTGGTAGATGCCCTGAATCGTGGGGCTGCGATATATGCGGGATGCTACTGGGGGACGACCTCGATGGCGGTGACGGTTGCGTAATAATGGACCGGGACGAATTCCAGCACGAGCTTGCCCTGTGCGTCGGGCTCCAAGCCGCTGACCTGGCGCACGAGCGCCCGACCTTCGCCGGCTTGCTCAAGAATATTGAGGTCGCGCAGGATGAGCTTGCGATTGCAGAACACGTTGAAGAGGCGCGTTCCTGCGGAGCCTTGGGAGCTCGAAGGCTGGCCGCGGTCTGCGCCGTGGAAGTGACGCTCGATGAAATGCAGGGTCACCACGTACTTACCGGGCGTCACCGGAATGGCGTAGGAAAAATTTCCCCAGCGTTCGGTGCTGTAGAGTTCCGGATCGTCGGTACCAGCGGCGGCTTCTTCCGTCGCTGCAAATTGCCCACCTTTGAAATACGTGTCGGCGCTCCACCAATGACTGTCGTCGGAATAGTAAGGGACGTCGCGGGTCACAATGCGCACTGGGCGAAGCTGGCCGCGACTTCCGGGCAGGAGTTCGATACCCGACAACATACCACCTCCTCCTTTCACCGAGGAGAAGCTCAGATGCAGCACGCCGTCCTCAGCGGGAGCTAGGTCGCTAAAGACTTTGACATCGGCGGTTCGCGCACCGGCGGCGTCGGCAACCACGTCAAAGTCCGTGAGCAGCGGGTTTCCATTCGCGGTTACGGTCATGATGCGACTGCCCTCGCCGCCACCACCGGCATCCTCCGGCCCGTAGAACGTTTCCGCGAAGTGGAGATGTAATTCGTAGATCCCGGGCGGCAAGGGGATGTTGTAGCTGAAGTCGCCTTGACGGCTGCTACGATAGATGCTGGGATCCTGGGTGCGCCAGATGTGCTGCGCGGAGCTTTGCACGGCGTGACCGCCAGTGAAATGTGCGTCGGGACCCCACAACTTGCCGACGCGGTCGACGTACCTGCGCGTGGCGCCGGCGAGAATGCGAATTTCATTCCCGACCGGCAGGCCAATGGGAGATTCTGGCAGGGCCGCGACAGGACGGGAGGAAGGCGCGACCGTTTGCAGGCGCCGTCTGTCTCTCCCAAAAGATAGGACGCCTACGACCAGGACAATTAGACTAAACGCAACGACCCACCACCAGCGAAGTCGCGCGCGAGCTTGGCCGATGGAAATAGGCTGCGCGATTTCCGTCCTTTGTACGAGTTGCGGGGACGGCTGCGCGAACTCTTCAAACACAGGAACGTACTGCCCAACCGGAATGCTGATGCGCGTTCCCTGCGCGGCGCCCTCACCCTCGTAAAAGTTCGCCAGTTTCTTGCGAAGGCGGTTGGCCTCGACGCGCACGATGGAATCGACATCCTGATCGAAGGAATCCGGACGGGCGAACACATCGACGGCAATGGAGTACTCCTTGATCCGGTCACCTTCGCCGGCGAAAGTCTTTTCGCAGAGGTAGGAAAGCAAATGAGTGAGGGTCGGAGAGCGCACAAACAGCGGCGACTGAAGCACGGCTTGGAGTGCGGCTCGTTCCTTCTCGAGGGCCGTCGATTCTGCCAAAGTCGGAGGCATGGTTGCTCCGTAGTTCCCTACTCTGCTTATATGGTGTGATGCGTGGAATGGATCTAGTGGCGGCCCTGTAACCCGTTTCCGTTTCACTACGCTGCGGGTTACATGCGGGGTTAACCCTCATTGGGACTGCCAGCCGTGCCGTTCTGGTTGCTCGCCAGCCGACCGAGCAAGTTGTTTTCCACCAACAACATCCGTACCGTGAAATCCCTCGCTTAGCGAGGGGGTAGCTTCTGTAGCCTTTTCTTTCACGGAGGCGGCGTGCGAAAAGTCAAGCCAGAGGACGGAGGCAGTTGAATCTGCCAGTCGGAGCGAAACCCAAGGGAATGGCAGAGGACACACTCCGAGGGAGGCTGATATGCGAAAGGCAAGTTGGAACGCAATCGTGGTAGCAGCTGCGCTGGCCTTTGGGAGGCCGGCGTGGGGCTCTACGGACGCGGGGCAGCGGGTTGTTGATGCCAAATCCATGAGCGTCGCGGAGCTGGAAAAGGCGGGGGAACTTTGCCAGATACACAAGGACTACGAAGGGGCCATCCAGTATTTCCGTGAGGCGGTACACAAGGACAGCAAAAGTGCCACGCTTCGGAACAAGCTGGGACTGGCGGAACTGCAGGCCGGGCAGAGCGATGTGGCTCGCTCTGATTTTGAAGCGGCAGTGAAGCTGCACCCGAAGTATGCGGACGCGTTCAACAATGTGGGCGCGGTGTACTTCATGCAGTACAAGCCGGGGCCCGCGGCCAAGTACTTCAAAAAGGCGGTGGCATTGGACGAGACGAGGGCGACATTTCACGCCAATTTGGGTGCCGCGTGGTTCAATCAGAAAAAGTTCGAGCGCGCCATCAACGAGTACACGCGGGCATTGGAACTAGACCCGTACGTGATGGAGGAGCATAGCCGCGTCGGCGTGAGCGCGCGGGTTACGAACACGGAGGAGCGTGGGAAGTTCTACTACATGCTGGCGAAGCTTCAGGCCAAGCGCGGGGATCTCGATGGCTGCTTGGTGTACTTGAAGAAGGCCAAGGACAACGCCTATCGCGGTCTTGGGAATGTTTATAAGGAAGAAGAATTCAGCAGACTGTGGAACGACGAACGGCTGACGCAGTTGGTTCCACCAACCGTGGCCAGGTAATTGCGGTGGCGGAAGTAGAGTTTCGGGGTCAGGTGGCTGGGGGACCGAATGAGGTGAGCAACAGGCGGGGCAGCGGAGCTGCTCCGTCTGCATTGTTTATGCTTGCTCTTGGCGTTATTCCGGAGTTGAGCCTGGCAGCATCTAGGCACGCCGTCGGCAAATCGGAAAAGTAGGTTGTAGCAGAACATGTCCGGTTTCCGCGTTTACTGCGCTGGCTTTCCATCTGTGGTCTCTCGATTGCATCCCTCACGGCGTACACACTTGAGACGGGACACCTCCAAATCAAGGCAAAGCACACAATAAGCTTCTATCGTACATTCTTGGGCGCTCCGGTATGCTGTGCGAGCCGTGGCATGGGCAGGGACGCGAATGGAATCAAAAAGCAATTCATTTTAGTCTTGGACGAATGCAGCTGCCTGATTCGGGCAATCGGACAAATGGAATCAGGCCCAACGAACTTTCCGGGAAGAACAAGTCAGCACTTTGGGCACGTCATGATACATTCCGCCTAATTCTCAGGCCGTCCAGGGGTCATACAAGGTCCCACTTTCCGGTAACCTCGTTCTATCACTTTTACCCTGTCGGCGGGTGCTGGCCGATTCCGTCGACGATTACGTTCGCCAACAGATGAAGGAGAAACACATCCCTGGCGCAGTGCTTATCGTCCGCAAAGATGGCAAAACGGTCAGCCAAAAAGCGTACGGTGTCGCAAATGTGGAACTAAATGTACCAATGCGCGTGGACGATGTATTTCTGGTTGCCTCAATCACGAAAGTATTTGTGGCAACGGCAGCATTTCTGTTGGTTGAAGACGGTAAGCTTCACCTGGACGATAAGATCACGCAGATAATTCCTGAACTCCCGAGTGCATGGAGCGAAATCACCGTGCTCCATTGTCTTAGTCACACCAGTGGGATTCCGGATATCGTGCGATACAGACCCGGCGGATTCCAGTGGTTGGCGGGTACAGAGGAGCAGGCGTTGAAGCTGCTTTCACCGATGCCCTTAGAGCACAAGCCGGGTGAGAAGTCGGGCTATAACGGCACGGAATTTCTGATCGTGAAAATGATTCTTGAGAAAGAGTCCGGCATGCGATTGCAGGATTTTCTCGCCAAACGCATTTTTGAGCCCCTGCATTTGGAATCCGCGCGATATGGCGACACTCTAGACATCATACCCGGGAGAGTATCTCTATACGATGCCTATACGCCTTCAGTCGATCGCAGCGTCGCGTTCGACCGCTGGGATGACCTCGTAGTCTCGAAGGACAAGATCTGGAACTACCGCGTTCCATACCCGGAATGGCTATATGGCGCAGCCGGTCTAAACATTAACGCCCTTGATCTTGCCAAATTTGATGCTGCCCTATCTGAAGGACGCCTATTAAGCAAACGCACGTTGGAGCAGATGTGGACTCCATATCGACTTACCGATGGCACGCTTGGCAGATTTACAGCAGGCTGGATGACAAGGATGTGGAA
>JBPYDQ010000002.1:0-63758 GCA_051986135.1 Terriglobales bacterium
CGTCGCCAAGCCGCAACTTACGATTCTCGACCCAAGAACACAGGTCGCTCTGACACTATTACCAGCTGTCGAATCCCTCTCGGCTTGACTAACATTTGAAGGATATCTAACAGGAGGCTTGACGGACATCTAACAGAACGCTCGAACGATCGAGTGCGAGACCATCCATGCTGTCTCTTCCGACGACCGCAGACGCCGGGGACGAACGGCCACGCAAAAATGACCTGGCAATTCTAAACCGTAGAGGGTATCAGGGCGCACGCCAGGACAATAGCAAGATTGCAAGCAGTGGGTGCGTTGTCGCACCCATAGTCAAGCAGAAATAACTCCATGGAATCAGGTAGTCGGTGTTGCACGCCCATGGTACGAGTAACTGCCAGGAGCGGGGAGCCAGCACAGTTGCAATCATAGACATCGGGTAAGGATGAACATGAATTCGGTTGGGGTCGGGCTGATCGCATTTGCGTGCATTTTCGGCGGTGCGCTGCTGGGCATATTTCTGCGGGCGCATCTTCCTGAACATCATCTGAGTGAGGACTCACAACGGATTGTGAATCTGGGAGCGGGGATCATCGGGACGATGGCTGCGCTGGTTCTCGGCCTGTTGGTCGCCTCGGCCAAAGGCGCCTATGACATGCAGAGCAATGAGCTAACTGCGATGGCGGCCAAGATTGTCTTAGTCGATCGTGGTCTCGCGGTATACGGCCCCGAGGCTCAAGGTTCGCGTGCTCTTCTGCGCCGTGTTGGTGAGGGCATCATCGAACAGCTGTGGCCGAATGAGCAACACTCTTCGGCCGACTCCCCCAGCCCAATAGCGACACCGGTAGATCTCTTCGAAACCATTGAGAGGCTCTCGCCGAAGAACGAGATACAAACCGCCATCAAGACGCAGGCAGTGGGCCTATTGATGCAGATTGGGGAACAGCGCGGGTTGATTGTCCAACAGAAAAAAAGCTCGGTATCGAAACCGTTGCTGGCGATTCTGATTTTCTCATTGGCTATCAATTTTCTTAGTTTCGGACTGTTCGCCCCTCGTAATGCCACTGTGATAACGACCTTGTTTCTCTGTGCAATAGCTTCAGCGGGTGCCATCTTTCTGATCATGGAACTCTATCATCCGTTTGGAGGATTGATTCAAATCCCGAGTTCCGCCTTACAGAGCGCACTGGCACAAATGGGTCGTTAGCGTCGCGTGTATCGCGTACGTTACGATCCTGGATTGTTCTCTACAATTGCTAACCCTTCAAAGCTTGAGAATTGCTAACCCTGACCGAGGCGGCACAGTTGTCGTGATCCGCTCCTGGCCAACTTGTGCAGCGCATCGTCCAACCGCTGTGCCCGAGTGTTGCAACACTCCACGAGCGGACCTCTGTGGTAAAGGCGAGATGCTGTGAGCCAAGTGTCTACAGCAGCTCCGAAGTTTTGAGCGGAAGCCATCCCATTTTTGCTTGTAAGAACATCCGACAAATGCGCCACCGGACCTCGTTCCAAATCGGTATGGGTCGAATGATGCTCGTGATTTTGCCAGTCGACCTCTCCCAACTCCGAGGTCCAGGCAAGATTCTTGGCCATGTTGTCGAGCACGAAGGGAAATTGGGTGAGAGCCTTCACGCTCGCGTCCATCAGTTTTTGATCACTAAGATCCTGGTGCTGCTGAAGTCAATTCTGTGCCAGCGCAATCTGGTCGGGAAATGTTTTTCGGATAAAACCTGGGCTACCAAGGCATCAGGGTAAAGAGCGATGGGCGCGACCAAAGCTTGGATTTGCGGCCTGGTTCCTGTCGCGTGACGTAATGCCACCGGAATGGATGTATCTACTGGCAAAGGTGTTATGGAACTACTCGAAGCATGTTGGTGTCTGTCGGCAAGTAGGTGTTCTGCATGAGAACCGTTATCCTTCTGCTCGTCGTAGCCTTGTTAGTTTGTTTCCTCGATGCGAACCATCTCGGTCAGCAATTTGACTTCCCCGAGAACGCATCGAGGAGCCAGATGGTGTTCACCTGAGCCAACCGACGATGCGAAGTCTTCTGAAGAATCAGGTCGTGCACAAGAGGTCGCAAGACGTCCCCGATCCTTAAATCTAAAGCAGATAACAAAGCACCTGTGTAATTGCAGTCCACCAAACTAGTACTTCTTACAGGTTCTCGGTTTGAGAACAACCGCTAGCTTCTAAGAGCATGCACGAATACCTATGTGTTCAACCACTGGGTTTCTGGTGGTCGGGGTACTGCGTGGATGACTATTTGGGGTCGGAGCTCCCGCTGGCACGAAACACAATCGGATCTCGAATGACATCCAGCAAAGGCCGAACGCGATACTCGGTGTCTATGGTCCGCGGCGGTGATTCGAGATGACGTGGAGAGGAGCAACAGCACCCCTACTCGCCCGAGTCTAGAAAAGCGAGAGCCTCAACAGCTGCCGGAATAGGCGAGGCACAATGAAAACAAGAGTCTTGACTGGGTTGTTGGTCCTCATCCTCACCTGCGCGCTGCTTTCATGCAAGAAATCCGAAAGCCCACGCACTCGACAGTCACCTGTTCAGGCCGGTCAAACTTCTTTGACCGAAAAACTGCCAGCACGAAACCCTGACCGTAACGCCTACTTCGGCGAGGAGCATATTCATACCAGTTGGTCGCTGGATGCCTGGGTCATGGGGAACCGAATCACCACCCCGGACGATGCCCTCAAATACGCGCAGGGACAAGCCATCAAGCATCCTCTCGGCTACGACATCAAGATTGAAACCCCATTGGACTTCATGGGAGTCACTGACCACTCCGAGTATGTCGGCGTGACGAAACAGGCCAACACTCCGGGGTCCTATGTGAGCAAGCTTCCCGAAGCGCAGCCTATGATCATGAAGAATCCGAACGACCCGGCGGAGCAGCAGAAGGTGTTTCTGTATCTGCTCTCACTCACCAGCAAACCGCCGATCAAGGCGTTCATGAGCCCGCAAGTGGCGGTCCCGGTTTGGAAGGAAAATGTAAAGTACGCCGAGGAGAACAACCACCCGGGCAAGTTCACCGCTTTCTGTTCTTACGAGTGGACTTCGATGCCGAACAATCGCAACCTTCATCGCAACATCTTCTTCCGCGATTGCACCCATATTCCGGACATGCCATTCAGCTCAATGGATGACAACCACCCCGAGGCCCTCTGGAAGTGGATGGATTCGCAGCGCAAGGCCGGCAACGAACTGCTGGCCATTTCCCACAACGCCAACGTCAGCGATGGCTGGATGTATCCCACGGATCTCGATAGCTACGGGCGACCGATTGACGCTGCCTGGGCAGGTTCACGCGATCGAAACGAGCGTCTGGTCGAGATCAAGCAGATTAAAGGTCAATCAGAGACTCATCCCCTGCTCTCTCCGAACGATGAATTCGCCAGCTATGAGATTTTTAGCGGCTTACTCGGTCTCACACCGGATATCGGCCGTATCGACCACGTTCAAGGCAGCTTCGCCCGACAGGCCTATAAAGACGGCATCACGATGCAGGACGTCCGCGGTTACAACCCGTACAAATTCGGCATGGCCGGCGGTTCCGATTCGCACAATACCGGCAGCCCTTACCGTCAAGACAATTTCTACGGTGGTCACGCCATGGTCGACGGGACAGTCGAAAGTCGCATGGCAGGAGTGATGTTGGGCAACACCATCGACAATCGGCTGGAGAATCCCGGCGGATTGACCGGCGTATGGGCCGAAGAAAATACTCGCGCCTCCCTGTTTTCCGCAATGTACCGAAAGGAAACCTTTGGCGTCAGCGGCCCGCATATCAAGGTGCGCTTCTTCGGCGGCTGGGGGTACAACAAGAACATTTTCGACGCCAAGGATTGGGTACATCAGTCGTATGCAAACGGGGTCCCGATGGGGGCCGACCTGCCCGCGATGCCGCAAGGAAGAAAGGGCACCGCTCCAACGTTCGTTGTCTGGGCCGTGAAGGACCCGACGTCAGGCAATCTCGACCGCATTCAGATCATCAAGGGCTGGACCCAGAACGGCCAGAGCTTCGAGACGATTTTCGACGTGGCTTGGGCAGGTGATCGCAAAGCCGATAAGTGGACGGGACGCGTCCCCGCTATTAAGAGCACGGTGGACCTGGAAAAGGCCACCTATAGCAATGACGAGGGTTCAACGGAACTCAAGACAGTCTGGACCGATCCTGAGTTCGATCCCAGTCTGCATGCCTTCTACTACGCACGCGTGCTGGAAATACCGACACCGCGCTGGACGCTGATCCAGGCGGTGAAAGCCGGCCTGCCTCCGCCGGATGTAGTTCCACTCACCGGGCAGGAGCGCGCCTGGAGCTCACCCGTCTGGTACACGCCAAGCGCCGAAGCTCGCAAGAGAGCTCCAGTGGGCACGACCGTGGCCGACCTTAAGAAGAAAAACGCTGCCCAACTGAACGATGCGCAACTCAAGGCGCTCGTCGTTGGCAAGGCATTTTGGGTTCGCGACAATGTCACCGGCGAGCAGTTCAGCGCGAACTTTACCAACCAGGGCCATTACACCGTGTTCCACGTTGGAAAGTACTCCAAGGTGCCGAGTGGCTTCGGTCCCGTGGCGCGCGATGGATACCAGGGCACGACGAACCCCTACAAAATCGAAGGCGGCGAGCTTATCACGTTTGTCTCGCAGGAGCCGTATTCCTATACCCTTTACAAGGTGGGGCACACCTATTACGGTGCGCGCAGCAACGAGTTCGGCTACGCCAATTACGAGATCATCCCAGTACCGTCGCCGCCAATCGTCTCCAATCCGCTTACGGCAATGCTCAATCAGTTTTCGGTTGAGCTGGGGCTCACACAAGAACAGAGAAAGCAGGTTTTCCCCATTATCAAAACTGAGCTGCCGAAACTTCAGGAACTGAAGAAAAATACCTCTCTCAAGCCATTGGATAAATTGCAGCAGTTGAAACAAATCGGCGACGACCTTGACGCCAAGATCACTCCTCTGCTCGACCAGCAGCAACAGCAGAAGTTCCAACAAGTTCGCGAAGAGCACCGGCGCGAACTGTTAAAGAAGATGGCGGGTCAAGTGATACAGAAGGTACAAACCGACATCGTGCAGGAGTTTTAGAGCTACAACGGGACGCAAAAAATACAAGGCGTGGCTGTCTCGTCCCAGGCCAATCACCGATGGTAGGAATCTTCTGGCGAGCTCAGCACCTGAGGCAAAGGGAAAGTCAAAGGCAACTCGGTATTTGTTAATCCTCGCCGGGTGGCTGCTGGGCGGCGGCAAAAAGGTCAAAAGCTAGCCGCGTATGTCATCGGGGGTGGAGATTCTTGAGGGCGATCCCCGATTCTCCTTGTGAGAGCGTGTTCTTGGAATTTATGAGATGAAGATCTGCAACGTCATTGGGACCGCTTGCAACATTCGGTCGGCTCAGCTGTGCGATCGCTACCATGATTGACCCAAGTCGGGGTTTCTGCAAAGAGGGTGACCGGAAAATCCTCTCCCCGCGGGGCAACGCTCTTGTTACGGAAAACATGGAGAGGAAATAGTGGAGTCGTCGTACCGATTCCGATATTCCCATTCGTTCCTTTGAATTCCTAGAATCGGTGATCCCTTCGCCCGAGTCGCGGGCTAAACGAAATGCCGGGAAATACCAGACCCGCCCCCCAGATTTCACGGACCATGTGACTCAGAGGACGGGTTCGCCCACCCGACTCACCGGGCGACGCGAAGATGAGGCAATCCTCCCTGCCTCGCTTAATTTGCACACGTCACCGTTAGATCCTGGGAGGCTGTCAAGGGTGTTCTCTTGATCCTTGTCTAGAAACGCGGTTCGGGCTCTTGACTCCTCAGCCTTGGCATTTGCATAGAACGCATGGTAGAACGATGGGCGTGTCCCGGTGAACTTAAGGTTTTCCAGATGAGGGTATCGGATTACGAACTCGTTGTCATCGGCAGTGGCCCAGCAGGCCAGAAGGGCGCCATCGCCGCGGCAAAGGCGCGTAAACGCGTCGCTCTGGTCGACCGCACCCTCATGATGGGTGGTGTTTCCGTTCATACTGGCACAATCCCGAGCAAGACCCTGCGTGAGGCTATCTTTCAGCTCACTGGTTTCGCAGTACGAGCCCTGTACGGTAAGCGAAACGACGAGATTACTGTCCAAGATCTTGCCTCGCGTGTCGGGGCCATTGTGTCGCGAGAGACTGAAGTAGTTCGAACGCAATTAAGGCGGAACGGGATCGCCATCTATGAAGGCAACGCGTTGTTTCTGGATCCTCATACCTTAGAAGTTCAAGGCGACGGCCAGAAGATTCAAGTCAGAGCTGAGAGAGTAATCATCGCCTGTGGCACGCGACCAGCACACAGCCCGGAGATTGTTTTCGACGATCATCGAATCGTGGACACGGATCACCTTTCTGGCTTGGGCCGCATCCCGAAAGAAATCATCATTGTCGGTGCTGGTGTCATAGGTCTCGAATACGCCTCATTCATGGCGGCGTTGGGCGCCGATGTCACATTGATCGACCAACGGCCAGCGATTCTTGAGTTTGTAGATCGGGAAATCATTGAGGCGCTGTCCTACCACCTGCGCCAGCTCGGCGTCACGTTCCGGCTCGGGGAAAAGGTGGAGGAAGTCGGGATTGACGGGAAACGCGATTTGGTCTTCGCGGAGTTGCAAAGCGGCAAGAGAGTGCACGGCGACGCTCTCATCTACGCCGTGGGACGCCAGGCTAATGGTGATCAGCTCCAACTGGAGGCCGCGGGATTAGCTGCTGACTCGCGCGGCAGACTGAAAGTGAATGAATTCTTTCAAACCGACGTTCCACACATTTATGCAGTAGGTGACGTTATTGGATTCCCGGCGCTGGCAAGCACATCGATGGAGCAGGGGCGGCTAGCCGCCAGCCATATGTTTGGAATTCCGTTCGAGCACATGCCTAACCTATTACCCTACGGAATCTACACGATTCCAGAAATCTCCATGGTTGGCCAGACTGAGGAATCGCTAACCGCTAATAGGGTTCCGTACGAAGTGGGGATCGCCAGGTATTCGGAACTGGCGAAGAGCATGATGCTCGGTGATGAAACGGGCATGCTCAAACTTCTGTTTGATCGCCAAACGCGTAAGCTTCTTGGTGTGCATGCCTTGGGACAGCGCGCCACCGAAATTGTTCATATCGGGCAGGCAGTACTCTTCTATGGCGGGTCAGTGGAATACTTCCGCGATATGGTCTTTAACTATCCCACGCTCGCTGAGGCTTACAAAGTGGCTGCCCTGGATGGATTAAATAAGCTTTGAAAGATTCCGAACGAGGACCAGGCATCGCAGGACCTTGTGCTCCGCCAAAGTCCATTCATGCGAAAAGGTGCAACTGCAACTTTTCCCAGGCTGCGTTGACCTAAACGAAAATCGGTTGTCGACTGGCCGAGGCTGCTAGAGAGAGAGAGAGAATCGTGTTGAGTCACTGCTGGCCGGATGCGGCAAATGCCCTGGCAATCATGTCGGCAATTCATCCCCATTTTTCCGCTCGGACCTAGGTCCGGATCGTAAATGGTTGAATGGTTACCTCCATGCCTGCCACCATGCCGGATGAAAGAAAGCCGCGGAGCACCTCAAACCAACTTCTCCCAGCTCATTCCGTCATCGTGAGTTGCTTCACCGCCCGACTTTATCGCTCCATCCAGGACATGAGCAGAATGGAAGGTGAAAAATGGGTTGGGGTCTCTCGCGAATTTACGCAGCCTGCCCCTGGGCGAGAGCACGGTACTCTTCATCTGATTGCGCCGGCAGAAGCACCCACATGGTGTAGATGCCGAGGGCTGTGCCCAATGGAACGTTAATCAGGGAAATGAATCCGATGATCAAAGCCAGAATCCGCGCCCATGACTCGTGCTGTAGCAAACCCCATCCGGCCAAGAATCCTGCAGCAGACTTTATGAGAATGATTCCGCCAATCGATACCAGCAGTGGGCGCAGCCAGATTGTGACCTCGGCCGGTACCCCAGCCACATGGACGACACGGCCAAAAATCGTGTTGGCCACAACAATCATCACAACACCGCCGATCACACTTAAGGCGGAATACGCCATCCAGAGCATGGCCACGAGCCGAACGTGCTCCTGCACACGGCTTCTGCGGACCATCTGAATCCGCCCGATCACCTGTTTGCCGCAGCGACTGCAATACGGTTGACCTGTCACCAGAGCATTGCCGCATTGATCACAAAACATACCTAACCTCGATGCGCGTCGAAATGCGCCTCACGGTGATACGTACGATGAAAACGGAGGGTTCCGTTGGCGCACGCAATAGGCATCTCCATCTGCCAAAAAGCGAAGACACGGAAACATCAAAATGAAAAGACCGCCCGGCAACTCAGGCGGCCTTTTCTTCAAGGGAGAATAGTTCTAACGGAGGCAAATCCGTCAAAACTTTATGCGGGCATCTTATGAGCCGAAAAAGCAGGGTGTCAAGGGAATTTTGGTAAATAAATAGCAATAGATTCAATAAGTTACGAAATTCGTTAACAGGACCGCGAAAAGCTTGTCTTTTGGGTAAAAATGCCTGTGGAAGACGGTTAACTGGCTTTAATCGAAGAACTTAGCTGTGAATCCCTAGGCTGGTCCGGGGCCTGGTCGAGGTGCAAACGGATAAATTCCACCTGGTCAGGTCGGTCGATGACTCTCCCCGGGAGCAAGCTGCGAATCGCGATACGCAGTCCTCCGAAAGCCATTCCTGCGGCCAGCATCAGACCCACCAGGATTCCGCAGAGCAGGATGACATTCACGATCAGATTGCCGATGTTGTTCTTCTTGTCAAAGAAAGTATTCTGGTTCCAGGTCACGTCGGCGTCATAGCTGACCGGGCCGAGCAACGAATGTGCTTCGCGTTCGGCGACGGGTCCGGAGACGATGGCGAGCAATGGGCCAGTTCGCTTGGCGAAAAATGGACCGACATCCACGATCGCGGTGACCCCCGATTGCTGCTGGACACCCGCATGATTCAGGACGATCTGCTTCATGTGATCGGCCGCGATCTGCGGGGTGGGATAGGAGATCACCATGAGGGTGGCCTCTCCACCGGCAACTTTGTACTTACCCAACACAACTTCGGTGCCTTTACTGAAGTCGACCAGTCGTGCATCCAACGGGGCAGAGGCTTGCGAAAAAGCTAACGAACCCTCGATGTATTTTTCCGTATTAGCAATGTAATCCCGGCGAGGCAGGTATGCGAGCGCGGGAGGAAGATTTCCCGCATTTCCCGCGGGTTTGGGCAGCAAGCCCGCCAGCTCACGCAGTTCGGCGGCGGACATGGCCGTGATTCGATCGAAGACCGCGTCTACCAGCACGTTGCCACGATAAAAGAGAATGCGCTGGTTGAAAGAAGCACCCTGGTCGCCAATCTGTTCCCGGTTCATCTCGGGTTGGTAGTAGAACGTGTAGGCACCGAACGCGCCGCTAGTATCTTCGAAGCGAGCTGCCTTGATGGCCAGCTTGCGTCCATCTTCGCGAACGTAAGTGGCCGTCTCGATGTCCTGGAACCCGTACTCCTTTAGAACGGGCGCGTTAGCGGGATCGGCGGTGGCGGCATCGACGCTGGTCTTCGTCGATCCTTTCATTTGCCATCCGGAAAATTCTCGGGGAAGGAAGGCGGGCCTATCGGCCGCAAAAGCGGCTGCGGATGAAACGATCAGGCTGAAGAAGGCGAAAGTGAGGAAAAGTCGCATGAGACGAGACACGCAAAGGCGCACACACTACTCCTACCCATTAGACTACCGTGGCCGCTGCAAAGTTTCCAGAATCGGTCTACTGGCCGTCGCTCTTGGCCAATCGAGACGCTACTCTCACACCACTCAAACCGCTTACGTACTTGGCGATACCTTTGTAGAGAGATTCCGCAATACTCTGGCGGTACTCGGAGGTATCCAGCTCGCGCTCGTCAGTCGGGTTACTGACAAAGGATATCTCGGCTAGGATGGAGGGCATATTGGCGCCGATAAGAACCACAAATGGCGCTTTCTTCACCCCGCGATCGCGGATTCCAGGATTCTTAAGGGCAAGGCCGCCATGCAGAGAACGTTGAACATCGGTGGCGAACTCGCGCGACTCTTCGATCTTCTCTTTCAGGGCGATCTTCTTCACCAGATCCTGCAGTTCATGGATAGATTTGTCGGAGGCGGCATTCTCCCGAGCCGCGACCTCCAGTGCCGCTGCATTTGAGGTGAAGTTGAGGTAGTAGGTCTCGACGCCACGTGCATCTTCGTCGCGGCTGGAGTTGGCATGAATGGAGACGAACAGGTCGGCCTGCTCCTGGTTGGCAATTGCGGTCCGGGTTTCTAGGGGAACGAAGGTATCGTTCTCGCGGGTGAAGATGACGTCTGCAGCCAAGCGGGTCTCGAGGAGTTTGCCCAGTCTTTTTGCAACATCTAGAACCACGTCTTTTTCTTCGAGCCCATTCGGGCCGATGGTGCCGGTATCATGTCCGCCGTGCCCAGGATCGATCACAATCCGTCCGATTTTCAGGCCCAAGGCCCGAGTTAAGGAACGATCGCCAGCCCTGGTGGGCTGAGCTTCGCGCACATCCAGATCCGCGACCTGCTTGGACCCGCGTTTGGTCTCATAACGGTCAGTCTTCGGGAAGGAGGGTGCTGATGGAGGACTCGCCTCGTCGGGCTTCATTTCTAGCGGATTGAGGGTGGCGACCTCATCGTCGTTCCCATCAGCGGACCGGCGCTTTCTTTGGGGTAATGGGTTCGAAGCTGCTGAGTCAGCACCTCGGATACGCTTTTTCGCAGTTAAAGACCCGCTCCTCCCTCGCGTTGATTGGGCTGGCTTTGTGGTTTCTGCCCGATCGTCGTCATCATCATCATCGGCTTCCACAATCCTGGTCCGGATCGGTTTCGTCTCTTGCGCTACGAGAGGGAGCCTGGGTTCCGTACTCGCCTGCAAGACCGGGGGGTTTTTCGCAGGCGGGGCCTCGGTGCTTGTTGTCCGGGCCCCCTGTAAAGGCATGCGAGCATGTGGCGCGCTTCGGTCCTGCCCGGAGCCGGCGACATCGGTTTGCTCCGGGTCACCGGAGGGCTGCACTTTCTTTTTCCCATGAATCTCAATGATCAGCCGATTCGGATTGGGGAGTAGATACGCCCTAAATTCAGACTGAGGAGCTACTTCTAAAACCACTCGGCTTCGCCCTCGCTCAAACTGTGCCACCCGGATCTTCTTCAGGAGTCCGCCCTCGACGTCGAAGGTCTTGCCAGCCAGGCCGGCGGCCAGTCGTGTGTCACGCAAATCGAAGTAAATGCGGCTGGGTTTTTCGAGGCGCTCGGAGACGAACTGTATCTCCTGTTCCAGGTCAATCGCCACGCGTGCAGCATCGGATGAGGTCCAGTGGAGGATTCCGGTCACGCGCGTATATTTTCCCGTGTTCGCCCGAGCGACCTCATCATCGCTCCCATCAGTGTTGTTGACCAAGCTAGCGGAAGGGCTCTTTAAATCTGCTGGTATCCTATTCCCCTGTTCGTGTGCGTTTTGATCCAGCTCGGTAAGCGCATCCTCGGCGTCGTCGGTTAATCTGCTGTTGGGATAGCTTCCGAGGAATTCCTGAAAAGCCATGCGAGCTTGACCGGGCTCGTCCAGGTCGTCTTTATAGATCTCACCAATGGTGAACAGCGCTCGTGAGCGGGATTTGCTACCGGGATATTCCCGGCGGAGAAACTGGAACTGCTTGATCGCCGAGCGCACGATGCTATCGTCGTCGAACTGGCGGCCCATTTGGAGCAGAAGTTCCGCAGTGGCAAGGACGCTGGGATCGGCCTTGGCACAGGTAGGGCATCCCAGATAGACCCGACGGTAAGCATCTATGACGCGTTGATAGTCGTGACGTGTGCGGTCGCTCTCAGGACGTCGAGTGAGTGCCAGGCGCAGGTACTCGGCAGCCGAGAATTTGTCGCGTCCCCAAGATTGGTTGTGCAGGGCAGATGCGGTCGACGAACATAAAGTGAGCAGCAGGGCGAGCGCCCCGATGTAATCAACCGATCGCCTGGGAGTCGAGTGCTCCACTGTCCCTAACCTGTGAACCTCGTTTGCCTGTGTCGCCCCTAAGCGGGGCTTTCCCCGTTTTGCTTCCACTCGGGCTCCCGTCCTGAGCCACATTGTTCCGCCCCGGCCATCGAGGTCGAACCACTTTGGCGCCTGCCAGGGAACAACGGCCGATGACTATCAGTATTGCTGAGGTAAAGCAATTCCCTTTCACCGCGCCGTACAGGAACCGGTCGACGCGACGCACCGGTGAAGTGCAAGTCTGATGACGATCCGCGGTTATATAAAGCCGTGATCCGGCGTACGTAGCCACCGGTTTTAGCGATCCTGGGAATACCCGAGCTGCTTGCCACTGCGCTTTCCGCGGCATTATAGGCAGTCAAAGTAAGGCTCACATTTACCCGATAGTTCTCGAGCAAGGACTTCAGGTGACAGACTCCCGCATCCACTTTCTGTTCCCGACCGAATGGATTGGTGACCTTCAACTGGCGTGCCGCGCTGGGCATCCATTGCATAAGCCACATAGCGCCCCTGCGAGAGACGGCGCTGGGGTTGAAGTTGGATTCTACGAAGTTGGATTCTACCTTGATTGCGGCGCGCACCAAGTTGGCATTGCGGTTAACTTCTGCTGCTGCCGACCACGCGGCCTCGATGACCGCACCCGTCACAGGCTTGTAGCGGTGTTGGGTCGAGCTCCAATGTACGAGTCCCTGCCGGGAAACGGCCCCGGCCGGGCGCCGCACCCGAGATTCGTTGACTCGCCGACCGCTGTTGTCAATGAGGGCTATCAGCGGTTGCGAACCGAAGCGGTCGTCCGCTGCCCGCGGCGGCTGCAGCGTGAGAGAAAGGAAGGTCGCGATTACGGGATTCGCCATCAGGGCCAGGTGCAGGCGCTTTCACATGACCGGGTTTCAGTTCCTTTCGAAGGGCAAACTACACCTCCGCTGCTGCGTACCCGGAACCTGACGGAGATTCAAACCAGAGCGCTCTAATTATAGGTCGAAG
This sequence comes from Terriglobales bacterium, assembly GCA_051986135.1. Classification (GTDB taxonomy): domain Bacteria; phylum Acidobacteriota; class Terriglobia; order Terriglobales; family Acidobacteriaceae; genus Gp1-AA122. The sequence continues at coordinate 13,004 of JBPYDQ010000002.1, forward strand.
ACTGAAATAGCAGCAATCTAACGAACGGCCGTCGAACCACCGTAGTAATTCTTGGTAAGTAACAGAGCACAAGTAACTTGGGTCACGTTCTCAGGAGACGATCGTAACGCGGGTTGTATGGGCTTTGCGTCTTTTGTGGGAATGCTTGCTTTCGCGGCAGACGGCATCGAGGAGAAGAGGCTGATGGCCGGATGCTACGATTCGTATGCCTACTGCTGGCGCAAGCCTCTTCTATATGCCCGAATATTGTGAAGTCGCGGTCGCGGTGCCGCTTGATGCGACGTTTACCTATCGGCTTTCAGGTGGCCTGCTACCCGTTGTCGGTGGCCGGGTCCTGGTGCCGTTTCGCCAGCAACGCATGCTAGGGATAGTCACAGATCTGCACGATCGCGCACCGAAGGTTAAAACCAAGGACATCATCTCGATCTTTGACTCCTCTCCCGTGCTGGACGACGAGCTTATGCGTTTGGGAAGGTGGATCTCCGACTATTACCTGGCCCCGGTCGGCGAGGTCTACCGCACCATGTTGCCGCTGACCGCAGAATTCAAGAACGTTGTTTTCTACCGGATTATGCAAGAGGGTCAGATGGCTCTGCATGTGGCCGGCGTGTCCGGATCGTCAAGCCGATCGCGAAGAACGCCACAAGAGCAACTGGTGGAGTTCCGAGTTCTGGATTACTTAAGCGCGCGGCAAGAGGCCCGCGAGCCTGGCCTGCGGACTCGAACCGGCGCCAGCAAGCGAGTTCTGGCCGGGATGGTGCGGAAGAAATGGATTGTACGAGAAGACCGGTCGGCCACGCGTGATTCGTCCCGAATCGTAAGAATCGCAGTGCTGCGGGCAGGGGTCGATGATAGTAGGAAGCTCAATGAGAATCAGCGCGCGCTGGTGGAGACACTGGCTGCGGCAGGCGGACAGATAGCAATCGATTTCCTTCGACAACTCCAGGTACCGCCGAGGAGCCTCGACAGCCTGGTTCGCAGGGGTCTGGTGGAGATACTCGAGAAGCCCGCGAGCTTCGCGATGTCCGCGGTTCGGCCACGTCGGCAGGAATTCCAGTTCAACGCGGCTCAGCAAGCAGCGCTCGAGAAAATTCAGGAAACCATTAACGCCCGCACATTCGGCGTGGTACTGCTGCATGGGGTCACCGGGTCGGGGAAAACCGCAGTTTATCTGGCGGCGATGCAATCCGTCCTGGAGGCGGACCGGTCAGCGATTTTGCTGGTTCCCGAGATCGGGCTTACGCCCGCTGTCGCCGCCGACTTGCACCAGAGTTTCGGCAGGGAAGTTGCCATTCTGCATTCGTCCCTCTCGGATGCGGAACGAGCCGAGCAGTGGCACCGCATCCGCCGCGGAGAAGCGAGAATCGTGGTCGGCACACGCTCGGCTGTTTTCGCTCCGGTCTCGGAACTGGCGCTTATCGTGGTTGACGAGGAACACGATGCCTCCTACAAGCAGGAAGAAACGCCCAGATACCATGCCCGGGATGTAGCCGTGCTTCGGGCCAAGATGGCCAATGCAGCCGTGGTGCTGGGGTCAGCCACGCCTTCGCTCGAGACTTATTTTAATGCGATCAAGAATAAGTATGCCCTGATCGAATTGCCCGACCGCGTGGAGCGGCGACCGCTGCCCGAGGTCGAAGTAGTTGACATGCGCCAGGAATTCCAGGAGACCGGTCGTGAGCAGGTAATCTCACGCCGGCTGGCAGGCGAAATCAGAGAGCGTCTTGACCGTGGTGAACAGGCGATGATCTTGCTGAACCGGCGCGGCTATTCGCCAGTCGTGCTCTGCCGAACCTGTGGCAAGCGGCTGGAGTGCAAGAACTGCGCCATTGCGCTGACCCATCACAAACAGGCGCACAAAATGCAGTGCCACTACTGCGGTTTCGTGGCGCCGGTGCCGCGGCGCTGTATTCATTGCCGTAGCGAGTACGTGAATTTCATCGGTACTGGATCGGAAAAGCTGGAAGAGCTGCTGCACGGAATGTTTCCGCAGGCGCGCATTGGGCGGCTCGATAGGGATACGGTGCGCGGACGGGAGGACTTCGAACGCGTACTTAGCGCGCTCGATGAAGGCCAGATCGACATATTGGTCGGCACGCAGATGATCGCCAAAGGGCACGACATTCACGGGATCACGCTGGTCGGGGTGGTAGGCGCCGACATGGCGCTAGGCATGCCGGATTTCCGCGCGTCCGAGAGAACGTTTCAGTTGCTGACGCAAGTGGCCGGCCGCGCGGGTCGCGGTCAAACACCGGGCAAAGTCATTTTGCAGACATATTTTCCCGATCACTATGCGGTTCGCTACGCCGCGCAGCACGATTTTCGCGGCTTCTACGACAAGGAACTGCGTTTCCGCAGTTGGATGCATTATCCGCCTTATAGCTCACTGGCGAACATTTTGGTGCACAGCGATAAGTTGGACGAAGCATTGCGCTGGTCAGGCGTGCTGGGAAAGTGGTTCGAAGCCACAGAGCACCAGGGAATCCACGTTCTTGGGCCGGCGCCTGCGCCTATCCTACGCTTGAAACGAGACTATCGTTATCATTTCGTTCTCAAGTCGACCAGCCGCGGGAAGTTGAACGCGCTGTTGCGGAAAATGCTGGCTTACGCCGCCAGCGAGAAGATTCCCCGGACTCAGGTGGTCGTCGATGTGGATGCGCTCTGGTTGATGTGAGCGAGCAGCGCTTGGCAATTCACCAATTGGCAGTTGATCCCCGATCTGGCTGCCCGTCGGAGAGTGGCGAGGGCCCGGCGACTTTGTGCCAAGAGCCGCTGCGATCCTACTTTCCGCTCCACAACTCATGAAACACGTCGCGCAGGGAAGTGTTGGTGAATGGGGTTGGAGTGAACGTAAGCAGGAGCGTGACGATCGCGAAAGCCGCCAGCCAGCGCCGCCCTCCGGTGATGCTCGGCCGTTCAGGGACCACCGGATGGCGCATGCCGCTGACCGCCAATAACACCGCCCACAGCAGCCACCCCATCCAGCCATAGGCTCCGAGCGGAATCAGAATCAAGATCGTCAGCCTGGAGACAATGCGATGCAGACGCGGAGAGACGGAAAAAACGATGTGACCACCGTCCAGTTGTCCGCCGGGCAGGAGATTAAGCGCGGTCGCGAACATTCCGACCCAGGCGGCAATGGCGACCGGGCTCAGATTCATTTTGGCCAGCGGGACCGAGGAGTCGAACAACTGGTGCGCCACGCGGAATATCAGCGGGTATCCTAGCTGGAGGTCGGGAGCAAACCCGAAGCCGGTTAATGGCTTCGACAAAAACAGTCCGACGATCAAAGCCACGACCGCGAACGCCAGTCCGGCAATAGGGCCGGCGATGCCAATGTCAAACAACGCTGCGCGTGAACGAATGGGACTTTTGATGCGGATGAATGCCCCCATCGTGCCAAACAGGCTGGGAAAGGGAACGAAGAACGGCAACGTTGCGTTGACGCCGTAGTAGCGACAACAGAGATAGTGCCCCATCTCATGCGCGAACAGAATAAGCATGAGCGTGAACGAGAACGGAATTCCGAGAACCAGCCGGGTGGGATGGCGCAGCGCCCAGGGGAATACTGACAGAAAATTATCGTCCAGAGAAAGCGCGGGAAGATTCTTCTGAAAATTCAACTGCATGCGCGCGCCGACGATCAAGGTTGTGAGTACGGTGAGGCAAAAGAAGGCCACATACAGCCAGGTTCGCCGCCGAGCGGGAGAGACAACGTAAAGCGGGACCGCCTGATAATAATCGGCGGTGGAAGAATTTGGGGAAGCAGGCTTCGACATTCTGGAGGGCCTTACTGCACACGATCTGACTGCGGTTCAGACACGCAGCACTCGGGGCAGGGTACCGGCCCGCGAGCATTAATCGATCGACTGCAACTCCTTACCGGGCTTGAAGCGAACGGCCTTTCCAGGTGGAATCGAAACCTCCGCCCCGGTGCGCGGATTGCGTCCAATCCCAGTCTTACGCGGCCGTACGTTAAACACTCCAAAACCACGCAATTCGATCCGGTCACCCTTGGATAGTGCTTTCTTCATGCTCTCAAAGACCGTTTCGACAGCCATTTCGGCCTTAGTCTTGGTGATGCCGGTCTTCGTCACTACTTCGTTGATAATATCCAGCTTAATCACGCGCGGCTCCAGATTACCAGGAGATGGACGGCATCAAGTCATTGATGCTAAGGGAGATATAAGAGATTGTCAATGACCGCCCAGAGTCACGCTTGCGTCGCCAGCAAGCTGCGAACTGAACCCCGGCCACCGATTGCTCGGAAAACCATTCTGGCCGATCCCCTTCCAAGACCCCAGGCTCGAAGGCGCGATTCAGGTCGGAGTCGGTTCAAGAAATCCGGGATTCGATGAGAGAGTTGCCACTGCCTGAAAAGCCAAGACCCAGGAGGGCGGACTATTTCTCGTTCTCCCCTTCCTTGTACATGTATTTGATGGAAGGTTTATAGATCACGAGGTTAGGGGCACCGTTGCGATTCATCTTGATGCAGTTCCGGTCGTACCATTCGATGACGCCATGGACCTGCTCGCCATCGCGTAGAACGACCACCATCGCGGTTTTCCCCTGCATCTGTTTTTGATAATAAAAATTCTCGGCATTCGTGCTTTCCGGGGGCGGAATCTTCTTTCCCCCCGGCGCGCGGTCCGAGCGCTCGTTGCGGTCACGGCGTTCCATGGGAGCTGGTGCGTGGTTATGGTTGTGCTCGGGGCGGCTAAGCGAAGGCCGAATCAGACGGCGATTGGAAAAAGAGTCCTGTTCAGCAGAACGCTCCACCGACATCGGTTGCACGGAATCTTTCATGATTACACCAGCCCTACGCGGATTGCCACAAGACCGAGTTCATGGGTTTGTGGGTAATCAGAGGTGACTTGAAGCTACCGTATCATAGGAAACGAGCGGTGACAATCCTGAAGAAGCGATTGGCACTAAGCATTTCCCACTAACCAATTTGCCCCCGAGCAGAATTACCCCACCCGACTCCTGTTCTTGTCGTGCCTCGGAATCTAGGGCCAGCCATGAGCACGGACCTCGAGAGCAGCTTGATCTAATCTGTGACCACCGCTACCAATTTCCTAGCATCCGAGACTGCCTCTGAACAGCCATCCATTCCATCGGCTTCGCCCTATGGCGCTGCGGACGCCAGAGCCGGCTGCTAAGTGCCACCTTCCAATGCCGTCGTAAACGCGTCCAGCGACAAAGACCGGAGCAGATTGCGGCGCATCCCGCGTTCTACTTCGGCCAGCCTAGCGGCTGCGGCCGAGATCCATTCGAAATCCGCGGTGTCTGAAATTTTCCGCAGCCCATCCTCGATGTCCGTATTGCGTACCAGTTCCGGAGTGCCGGATTTCAAGAACATTAAATCCTCGAGCAGGGAATAGATGGTGCGGACGAGTTGGTCAATTTTTTCGCGGCCTTCCGCCCCCGCGCGGAAGGTGTCCGTGATCTTGAACAATTCGCTGTGATCGGTCCCACGCATGGCTGTGTTAAGCAAAATGAGCGCCTGCTGGCGAGCTGCGACGTAACTCTCTAAGTCGAAGGTGAGGGCGCGCCCGACGGCGCCTCCCGAGAGCTGTGCCACCAGAGAACGCTGTTGCGCGTTCCAATCCGTCCGTTGTCTGGCCAGATACTGCTCGATTTGCTTGGGCGTCAGAGCAGCCAGCGTGAAAGTCATAGACCGCGAGCGGATCGTCGGCAGCAGTTGGCCAGGATTTTCGCTAAGCAGGAAGATGGTTGCAAACTCCGGTGGTTCTTCCAGTACTTTCAGCAGAGAGTTGGCTGCCTCTTTTACAAAAACCGAGTTGGTGAACACATAGACACGCTCCTTTGCCTCGCTCGGCCGGAGGTAAATGCTGCCGATTACATGCCGCACCTGGTCCACTTTGATCATCATTTGTGGAGGATCGGGTGGAATGACCAGCAGGTCGGGGTGGGTCTGGATCAGAATGCGCGTTTCCTTCCTGTCCACTTCTCGCAGATTTTCCCGAGCCTCGACCGCCTCTTGGAAGAGCGCGTCGAAATCCTCGGCTTGCGCCATGCGCGCGCAATTCGAACACTGTCCGCAGAAGTCAGGCAGACCGCCGGGGGGCGGGTTATGGCAATTCATCGCGCGCGCCAACATTAGCGCGAGCGTGTACTTGCCAGATCCGCCAGCCCCCACCAGAATTGCCGCCTGTGGCAACCGGCGCCGGCCCAGCATCTCCCGCAGCCGATCAACGGTTTCCCGGTTCCCGTAAAAGTCAGAAAAGGGCATAAAAAGTGCTTAGCATTGGTCACTCAGCCAGTGCGCTCGTGGAACCTTCACGGCCTGTTTGCAGCCAGCTTTAATTTTTTCCTTACCAGCGACAAAATTTGCTCGTGCGTTTCATCCGCCGGCCCACGCGCATTCACCACCGCAACCCGGTGCGGCTCGCGCTCGGCAATGGCGAGATAGGCATTCCGCACCCGCCCAAAAAAGGTCCGGCTCTCCTGCTCGAACCGGCTCTCATCGCCACTGCCGCGCTTGCCGGGGTGGCGAGAAGAATTCCGGCGCCGCGCGCGTTCTACGCTGGCGGCGATATCCGAGTCCATGAGAATCGTGAGATCCGGCTGAATATGGCCGCACAGGATGCGATGCAGCTCGGAAACCGGTTGGCTGCCCAACCTTCGCCCGCCTCCCTGATATGCTTCGGTCGAATCGGTGAAGCGGTCGCACAGAACGGTCTTTCCCTCACTCAGCGCCGGCTGAATGACCTCCTGCAGATGCTGGGCACGGGCAGCGAACATCAGGGCCAGTTCCGCAAAGGGAGAGAGGTTGGCCGTGCCGGTGTCGAGGAGAATTTTGCGGATTTCTTCGCCGGTTTCCGTTCCCCCAGGCTCACGCGTGAGCACAACCTCCACTCCTTCGGAATGAAGTGCTTGCGCAAGCTTCTTGAGCTGAGTACTCTTCCCGCAACCGTCGAGCCCTTCGATGGTGATGAATTTTCCGCGATGTGGCACGGGGAAATCATAGCATTCCACAAATGGCAGTCCCCTCGGCCTCATGAGTCAGCCATCAGATCCTCAGCTTCAGCGATTGCTACGGCATGAGATCAAGCCGAGGCCACCATGGGGTTAGGACCTACATTCGGACGGCTGGTATATTGTCCTGTGTTGCTGTGATCTCGATGGTCAGGGAGTGAGGAATGACTCCTAGTCGCGCCCGGGGTTCTGCAGGTTGTTTACTGATTCTGCTTTCTGCAGTGTCATTATTTGGGAAAAACCCTCCGCCGACTATCACGCTCGCCGTTGACGCCAGCGATGCTCCTCGCAAAATCTTTCACGCCAAGCTCACGATCCCGGTAACTTCGTCGACCTCAGAGCTGACACTCTACTACCCCAAATGGATTCCTGGCGAGCATGGGCCGACCGGACCAATCCAAGATCTTACTGGACTGAAATTCAGCGCCGGTGGGCAGGCGCTGAAATGGCGGCGTGACTTGCTCGACGGGTGGACCTTCCACATCGATCTTCCCGCTGGAATTGGAAGTCTCGAAGCGAGCCTGGACTTCGCGTCGCCCGCCGGCAAAGAAGGCGAAGGAATCTATACGGGCGGTGCTTCCGCCACACAGGCGATGACAGTCGTCAGTTGGAACACACTCGTGCTGTATCCCGAAGGTTGGGCTTCCGATGAACTCACTTATCAGGCCAGCCTGCGGCTTCCAGCCGGATGGAAGTTTGGTACTTCACTCGATGTCGCTCGGACCAACGGTCTAACCATTCAGTTCGCCCCGGTTTCTCTCACCAGGCTGGTGGACTCGCCGGTAATAGCCGGCGAGTTCATGCGAACGGTGCCGTTGGCGGACAATCCACCAACCGAGATGGATATTGCGGCCGACAGCGCCGCGGCATTGCAGGCGCCGCCCGAGGTTTGGGATCACTATAAACAGCTGGTCGAGCAGGCGCTGAAGCTGTTTGCTGCTCATCATTACCGTAGTTATCACTTTCTTTACAGTCTGAGTGATCACGTAGCGCATTTCGGGCTCGAGCATCACGAATCGAATGACAGCCGGGTGGGCGAACGCGGCCTGGTGGACGAAGCCGAGCGCCGGCTGGAGGCCGGCCTATTGCCGCATGAATATGTGCACTCGTGGAACGGCAAGTATCGCCGCCCTCGGGATCTGACAACGCCCGATTACGAGCAGCCGATGAAGACTGACCTGTTGTGGGTGTACGAGGGGCTGACCTCCTACCTGGGAGATGTTCTCAGTGCGCGCAGCGGGCTGCGGACGCCGGAAGAACTGCGCGATTCCTGGGCGCTAATTGCTGCCGCCCTGGACCATACTCCCGGTCGGACGTGGCGCAACCTGCAGGACACGGCCGATGGTGTGCCCGCGATGCAAGACGCTCCGCAACCGTGGGAGTCGTGGCGGCGTGGTCTCGATTATTATGAGGAGAATGTCCTCAACTGGCTGTGGGTTGACATGATCATTCGCCAGCAGACGCAAGGGAAGAGGTCATTGGATGATTTCTGCCAGCTGTTTCATGGTGGCTCGAGCACGCCACCCATGGTCAAGACGTATACCTTTGACGATGTCGTGAATGCGTTGAATCAAGTCGCACCCTATGACTGGCGCCGATTCTGGAATGACCGCTTGTCGAATCACGGCCCCGGCGCTCCCCTGGAAGGTCTCCAGGCTAGCGGTTGGAAACTCGTTTACAACGAGACACCCTCGGAATTATTCAAATCCGACGAGGAGGACCGCGAGCACACCCACGCTGCCTTGTACTCGCTGGGTCTTGTGCTATCGAGGGACGGCACAATCAGCGACACGATCGAGGGCATGCCCGCGGCCAAGGCAGGGATTGGGCCAGGCATGAAGCTGATTGCCGTGAACGGACGCAGATTTTCCGCCGACATCCTGCACGACGCGCTGGGTGCGGCAAAAACCGGCTCGGCACCCTTGGAGTTGCTGGTCGAGAACACGACTTACATCAACACCTACAGAATTGATTACCATGAGGGAGAGAAGTACCCGCACTTGCTGCGCGACCAGTCTAAGCCAGATGTGCTCGGTGACATCATCAAACCGAGGTAAAGACCACTTCTTTCCCCGCCCGAGCACGCAGAGATCGCCGGGGGATGATTTATCTTATCTTCGGTTCTTGATGCTCCTCCGGTTCATCGCCTTCCCTTACTCCCCGAAATAAATCGGTTTCGAACTCGATGGGGCCGGGATTGATGCTGGCTGCAAGATGAAACAGTTCCTTAGTTCCCCGCTGCCGGACCGTTTTCTCGAAAACCGGGAACAGCGGCGACTGGGTGAGATGCGCGCGAAAGGCCGCCGTCCTGGTCTCCAGGTAAGGGGCAATTTCAATCGCAGCAGTAATCGGGGGGAGCGAAACCGGCTCACGCTCGGCCAAGGTGAAGTCGGCAGTGCCGTAATACAACTTTTGGGTTCGATGAGGTTGGAGGCCGTTCTTGAACTGGTCCTGAAAGCGGTTGGAGCGTCCCGCCCATTGATAGGCGAGGGTGGCAAAAATGGACGCCATGGAATGGTCTGGATGGGCGGTGACGGCACCTTCAGCGCCGAAGGTGATTAACACGTGCGGGCGAAACTGCCGGATCTGCCGCGTCAGCTCACAAACGACGCTGTACAGGTCGAGCCGGTGCAGTTGGCCATCGGCGTAGTCGAGAACGATCCCACGCGTTACCTGCAAGATGTGACAGGCGGCGGCAAACTCGCTGCGCCGCAGCACCGCCAGTTCTTGATCATTTTTGGCAGAGCCGCGATGTCCAGCGGCTTGCCCCGGGGTGAGGCAGATCACCGAGGTCTCCATCCCGCGATCGTGATAGAGCTTCAAGGTGCCGCCGAAGGCACCAGATTCATCATCGGGATGCGCAGTCACGCACATGAGTCGCAACATAGGGGAGATTGTACGTGATAAGGCAGAGCTTCCGGATCAGACGGCCTCTTCGTCCACCACGGATTCCACCGCGTTCTCCTCCAGCATGAACGCGAGAACTTCCTGCGGAACCGGCGCATTCCACACTGGCGCAAATGATTGGCGATGCAAAGGCGATGGCCCAAATTCGCGAAGCGCCGCGATGTGGCGCGGGGTGCTATATCCCTTGTTCGAAGCAAGGCCGTATGCGGGAAACACCGGATCCCATTTGGAGACCAAGCGGTCGCGCTCCACCTTGGCGAGGATGGAGGCGGCGGCGATCGACGCTGACAGGGCATCGCCGTGAATAATCGGCCGTTGCGGAAGATCGCACTCGATGCGTAGGGCGTCGATCAACAAGTGATCGGGAGCGGGTTCGAGCGCGAGAACCGCCTCGCGCATGGCCAGTCTGGATGCGTGATAGATGTTGATTTGATCGATGCGGGCAGCATCCACGGCTCGAATCGCGTAGCCGAGGCAATGCTGGCGAATACGCTCGGCAAGCACCTCGCGTCTTTTCCGGGGGAGAAGTTTCGAGTCCCGCAAGCCCCGAATCCGGTAATTGGGATCGAGAATTACGGCCGCTGCAACCACCGCCCCAAACAGCGACCCGCGACCGACCTCATCCACTCCTGCCACCAGCCGAGCGCCCTCCGTCCATGCTTTTTTTTCATAGCGCAGCGTACAGCGCAGTCTCCTGAGCAGGCGCAGCTTGGCGGCGGAGGGGGACAGCGGCTTCTCGGGAGCGCGGTTGGGCCCTGGGGACACGGGAATCAGCCTCATCTTCGCCGAGGCCGAGATAGACTGCAAGTTGAAAGCTTCGGGAAAACTGAAAACGATCGCCACGGATCTTTCCGGAAGTCGAGGATACGAAATCCGCGCTCGTGGGCTTCGAAATCCGTGGCTCAGGTATCAGTCGGCATCGCGCAGTCGAGCCGCTTTGCCCTTGAGAGAGCGGAGGTAGTACAGCTTGGCCCGGCGCACCTTAGAGGAGCGCAACACATCCACTTTGTCGATAACTTTGGAATTCAGGGGGAAGATGCGCTCGACACCCTGGCCAAAGCTGATCTTGCGAACGGTGAAGCTGGCCTGTGCACCATTGCTTTTAGAGATCACGACGCCTTCGAACGCCTGCAGGCGTTCTTTGTCGCCTTCTTTGATCTTCACTTGGACGCGGACCGTATCGCCCGGCTGGAAGTCCGGAATATCAGTGCGTCGAGATTTGGAGAGGAGTTTATCGATAACCAGGTTCGGCATGTTCGTTTTCCTTCAAAGTTTCTGCCCCCAAAAAGGGGCAATCATTTTCCGTTCTCAGGGCTTATACCCGCCGTGCTTACGTCTGTCGCCCCGAAATACCCGTGTCGCGCGTCAAATCCACCTTAGTCGCCTTCTGCCGGATATGCGCCAGCAACTCCTGATCTTGGTCGCTTAACTCGACCAGATCCAGTAACTCAGGACGGTTGCGAAGCGTTTTCTGCAAAGCCGTCCGACGTCGCCAGAGCCGGATCTGCTCATGATCACCAGAAACCAGCACCTCCGGTACCGCCATTCCGCGGAAATGGGCGGGGCGCGTGTAGTGCGGATAATCCAGGAGCCCTCCCGAAGGGCAGGTCGATTGTGGACCTGCCTTTGCCAGCATTTCTTGCTGCACCGTGAAGGATTCCTGCTGGGTCGAGGCTTGATTGCCGACTGCACCGGGAATCAACCGCGTCACCGTGTCGATCACAACTGCCGCTCCTAATTCGCCCCCGCTGAGCACGTAATCGCCGATCGAAAACTCCCGGTCAGCCATGAACTCCCCGACGCGCTCATCCACGCCTTCGTAACGGCCGCAAATCAGAACCATACGTTCCAGAGCGGCAAGTTCGGTGGCTCGAGATTGATCAAAGCGCCTGCCTTGCGCGGAAAGTAGGATGACGCTCTCGTGGGCATCACGCGAAATGCGCTCTTCCCGCGCGCCCAGCTGGAGCGAATCGATACATTCAAAGATCGGTTCCGGCTTCAGGACCATGCCCTCGCCGCCGCCAAACGGGCGGTCATCGACGGTGCGGTGCCGGTCGTGGGCAAACACCCGCAGGTCGTGCACTTCGATCTCGACCAATCCCGCTTCCCGGGCCCGCCGTACAATTCCGTAATCCAGCGGTCCGCGAAAGAAGTCGGGAAAAATCGTTAATATGTCGAGGTGCATTTCAGCAATTAGCAGTTACCCCTACCGGATACGGCGGCAGGTTTCGAAACCAGTAATTAAGAGCACTAACCGCCTTTTTGCCGCTTCTTTTCCTCTTCGGTCAACGGCGCGTTGACTTCCAGCATTCCCTCGGGCAGCCGCATCCGGATTAGCTTGTCGGCCAGGTCGATGCTCTCCAGAAATGCCTTGGCAAAGGGAATCTCGTATTGCTCGCCGCCACTGACCACCAGCAGCGGAGCCTCCCCAGCGCCGAATCGTACATCACTCACCCGACCGATCTGGCGCTCGGCGTCCCAGACAACGCAACCTACCAGATCGCCAACGTAGGCCGAACCCGGTTCGAGTTCGGCGCGCTGGCTGGCCGGAATCTGCAGCTCGCATCCGACCAGCGATTCGGCCTCCGAGATGGACTCCACTCCGGCCAACTTCAGGACGATTTGTCCTTTATGCGGCCAGAACGATTCCAGTTCCAGTTCGCGCCGCGAGCCATTCCCGGCGAGGGCGAAAAGATGCCTACGATCCTCGAAGCGCTCAGGAAAATCAGTGTGGAGTTCGGCCGCGACCTCGCCACGACGGCCCTGCGTCTTTTTAACGTGGGCGATGGTAACAAACTCTTCGCCTATTCCAGGATCTCCAACGTGTAATGCTTATGCAGCTTCATAGCAGCCGCACTCAATAATGTTCGCAAGGCGCGGGCTGTGCGTCCGGACTTTCCAATCACCCTGCCCAGATCAGCCTCCGCAACCTTCAATTCGAGGATGTTCTCGCCGTCTTCTTCCAGGGCCTCGACCATGACCTGGTCAGGCGAATCGACGATGGCCTTGGCGACCTGCTCAATGAGCACCCGCGCATCACCAGCATGCTCGCCTGTCATCGGGGATTTCGCTCCTTAGGATTTGCCGGTGGCCTAGGCCAACGAGGCTGCCGGCGCCGGCCCGGGCTGTGCTACCAGCTTCTGAACGCGTTCGGACATCTGTGCGCCCTTGGAAACCCAGAAGTCAATCCGGTCACGCTTCAGTTCAATACTGGCCGGAGTGGAGCGTGGATTGTAAGTGCCCACAACTTCTACGGGACGCCCATCACGGGCCCGCTCTTTTTCGATCACGATCACCCGGTAGTGCGGCTGCTTACGCGCACCCATGCGCTTGAGTCGAATCATTAACACCGGATTTCAGCTTCCTTTCCTGCTTACGGGAGGGATGTAGACAAACTATTATTATCGCGGAAGATAGCGGGATTGGCAATAGCGCGCGGTTCGAAGGTCTTTGGCAAACCCGCGGCCTCGACTCTGGCGTCTTATAGGTGCACAAACCCGGCAGAACGCCTATGGCTTACGTGGAAAGAGCGGAGGTCGTCACTTTTGAGAAATCCTGGCTCATCCGCATCGGCGCGGCTCTGGTGGTCGTGACCACGATGCTGCTGGTTCTTCTCTCCGCTCTAGCTTTCGTGCTCCACGTTAGGGGCCCGTTTGCCGCCCTGGCGGTCTATTCCTATCTGGCGGGTTCGATAGGCATGATTCTGCTCTGCCTGGGTGCCATTCACGTTTTGTTGCGCCGCCGACCGGTCGAATAAAGTCAACCGGATAGGAGATATGTGAGAACTTCTGCCGGTTCCGGCCGCCGAGTATAGTCCGCGTCCGCGCAGGCAAACAACGCGGCGCCATCCTGGTCAAGAATGTACATGGCCGGAATCGGGAGTTCCCAGCTGTCGTCGCCGTTGGCCAAAGGCAGGTTTATGAAAGCCCGACGATAGATTGCCTGCTGCTCCTCAGGAACCCGATAGACAATCCCGAACTGCCGCGCGACCCGGTTACCTTGATCGGACAAGAGCGGGAATTGCAGCCGGTGCTGGTCGGCCATAAAGAATGATTGTGGAACAGTCTGCGGAGAAATGGCCACCAGATTCGCGCCAGCCAGTTTAATTTGCGGCAGGATCAGGTTCATCGCTTCCAGTTGGCCGACGCAGAAGGGGCACCAGCGTCCTCGAAAGAAGCAGATTACCAGTTTGCCCTTGGTCACGAGATCAGAGCGGGAAACCTGTTTGCCGTTGTGATCCTGAAGCTCGAAGACCGATGCCTTGGCTCCGACACTCAGGATTCGTTGCTCGATTCCGCTTTGCTTCAGATCCGCAATCACTTTCGAATGAACAGCCTGCGTTTCCGGCGGGACGTACTCGGCGATCAACCGTTTCTTTTCACCGAACTCGTCGCGCAAGGATCGGATCCGACGAGTGGCACTGGATTCGTCTAAGGATCGCCATTTCATGACTCGTCCTCGATCGTTGGCTTCTGGGGTGCCACCCTATCTTTCAGTTCAATCAGGAGAACTTCCATTACGGTACTTCTCGCGGATTCGGAACACTGGAATGGGCCACGATTAGCCAGCGGCCTTTCATTCTTCTGACCACGATTACGTAGTTGCCTTCCACCAGCCGGTCCCGGAGAGTGACGTTGTATGCGCCGGTGTCGTAGCCTAGGTCGCCCGAGTGGTCGACGCGCAAGCTATGGACAACATAATTATGAGCTCCGCCACTGATGGAGCGCTCGATTTCCGCCAGGATCGAATCATGACCATGTACGGTTCCATCCCAGCGCATCAGGACTGCCTCGGGAGCATAAAAGGCCGCCACTTTATCGGCATGCCCGGCGTTGAATTCCTGCACCCAGGTGTCACGCAGGTGCTGAATCTCGGTGGCAAAATCGTCGCCTTGCTTCGGTTGCGCCGGCCCATTCTGTGCCCCTGCCATACCAGCCAAAAGCACCATGAAGAAGATTAACCTTGTATGCTTGCACACCTTTGTCCTCCGATCATTGGGGAGAATTGCCTGACGCCGCTCGGCTGTCTGGCACTGACACCAGCGTCTGTCGACCACACCTCCCCGTGCCCAACGCTGCGCGAATACTGGCCTCAGGGTGATATTTCGCGAGTACTTAACGAAAACAGAAAAACGAAAGTGGAGAACCGAGATCTACCCTCACATTCCGGGGAACTTCATGCCAGCCATGCGACGGGCGAAACTGGGCTTGCCCATCTGTTTGAACATCTTCTTCATCTGGGCGTATTGGCGGAGCAGGTTATTGACTTCCTGCACGCTGGTTCCGGAACCACGGGCTATGCGCTTGCGGCGGCTGCCGTTGATGGCTTCATGATGATCGCGCTCGTAAGGGGTCATGGAATTAATAATCGCCTCGACGCGGTTGATCTGCTTGTCATCCACCTTCTCGGCCGCCTGCTGCAGCCCCGAGAATGCGCCGATGCGCGGTAGCATGCCCATAAGGCTCTGCAGCGATCCCATCTTTCTGACCTGTCGCAGTTGATCGCGAAAATCTTCCAGTGAGAAGCCGTCCCCGCTCAGCGCCTTGGTGGCAATCTCCTGGGCGCGTTTCTTGTCGACCTGCTGTTCGGCTTTTTCAATAAGGGAGAGAATGTCGCCCATGCCGAGAATGCGCGAGACGATGCGATCAGGGTGAAACAGTTCGAGCGCGTCGTACTTTTCGCCGATGCCGATGAACTTGATCGGCTGTCCGGTCACATTGCGGATCGACAGCGCTGCGCCCCCGCGAGCATCGCCATCCATCTTCGTTAGCACGACGCCGGTGAGGGTGAGCTTCTTATGGAACTCGTCCGCGGAGCGCACCGCATCTTGACCAGTCATAGCGTCGGCAACAAAAAGGATTTCCTGCGGATTGAGAAGGCTCTTCAGGGACTGCATCTCTTCCATGAGCTGCTGGTCGATATGGAGACGGCCGGCGGTGTCGACGATTAAAACGTCGCATCCGGTGTTCATTGCCTCGCGTCTCGCTTCTTTCGCCAGACGCTCGACCGTGGCGGTATTGGCTTCCTCTACCTGTCCCTCATAGATATTGCCCCGGATGGCCTGAGCAACGACCCTGAGCTGTTCGCGCGCGGCTGGTCGGTAAACGTCGACAGAAACCAGCAACGGCCGATGGCCGCCGTTCTTCAACCAATTCGCGAGTTTCCCCGAGGTGGTGGTCTTTCCGGAACCCTGCAGCCCAGCCATGAGAACTACAGTTGGGGGCTGGGATGCGAATTTGAGTTTGGCCGTGTCGCGGCCCAAGAGTTCAACCAATTCATCGCGGACGATCTTGATGACCTGTTCACCGGGCGACAGAGCGGTCATAACCTCCTGCCCGAGCGCCTTATCCTGGACCCTGTCAATGAGCTGCTTAACCACCTTGAAGCTCACGTCGGCCTCAAGCAGCGCAATGCGAATCTGGCGGAGAGCCTCCTGAATGTTGTCTTCATTCAGGACCGCCTGGCCGCGCAGCGTTTTAAAGGTCAGGTTTAGTTTTTCCGAGAGATTCTCAAACATAAGATCTGTAGCATTCGGCTCAGCTGGTCTATTTTAGCAGCCCGCGGGAGCTGCTCGGAGGAATGGAACCGCCCGCCAACCGGCCCCGAAGCGTCGCCGATGCGACCGGCTGCGCCGCTCGGACTACGCCCTGAGGCAGGCGGGACAAAACCCTGTCACGCATCGGCGCTCGGCGGCTGGGGAATGGTTTTTTGCCGGCAGCGGACGTCCTATCCACATCGCGGGCGCTCACCCTTGTGGTTTGCCGGGAGGCTATACCGACCGTCCCTGAGATCCCGGCCCGGGTCGCGAGCCCTCCCGGTGCCGGCCGGTGAAGCTTTTCCTTTTTCTCTTTTTGCCATTTCCGGAGCGCCGGCGGCTTGGAATCCGAAGGCAATGTGGATATTCGCGGGGCTACAAGTTCACCCCCAAATGTGATTGCGGCGGGCAGTCGAACGCTGACGGAGACGGATTGATCGTTACCTCGGCCTGCCACCGGCAAAGAGTTCTTTCGCCGCGATTACGGTGTTGCTGTGGATGGTTACCGTGTCCTCGACGACGCGAGCGTATCCGCCGGCAAGTGTCACCATGACCGGTATACTCCTGGTTTTTGCCGCCCGAAACACCAGCTCATCGCGCTTTTTTAGACCATTCATGCTGAGAGCCAGTCCGCCCAGTTGGTCCTCGCGGTAGGGATCAGCGCCCGCGACATAGCAGATCAAGTCCGGACCGAACTCGCGCAACCCGGAACTTAGCGCATTGTCTAGCCAACCCAGGTAATCGTCGTCGCCGATTTGGTCGGGCAGGTCAATATCGATGGAAGATGGTGGCTTATAGAGTGGGTAATTGTTCTCCTGATGAAGAGAGATGGTGAACACGTCCCCATCGTGCGCATTGCGGACTTTGGTGGTCGCAGCCGAGGCTAAAGTGGACGCGGACCGCGAGGGCAGCGAAGCGGCTGGAATGCGCATACCGGTGAAGATGGCGGCGGTTCCGTTGCCCTGGTGTACGTCACAGTCAACCGTCATGGCGCGCCGAATCTTTCGATCGCGCTGCATACACCGAATGGCGACGGCTACGTCATGGATCATGCAGAACCCCTCGCCGTGGTCAGGAAACGCATGATGGAATCCGCCGCCAATGTTGATAGCAACCCCATCTTTGAGGGCACAGTCGGCCGCCAGAATCGATCCACCGGCCGCCAGCCAAAAGGCGCGCACCAGTTCGGGCGAGTAAGGAATTTCCATCTCCAGTTCTTCGCGAGCCGAAAGAGTGCCAGTTTTTAATTTGTGGACGTACTCAGGCTTATGAACGAGGAGAACGTCCTGGTCCGAAGCGGGTTTGGGTGTGAGGAAATCGGACGCGTGGGCTACTCCCGTTTCGACAAGCCGGTCGTGAATGCGGCGATACTTCTCGGCGGGAAAGACGTGGGGCCCGATAGGGAGATAATAATCGTCGCTGTATACGAGCTTGAAAGGCAGCATACAACACTCAGCACTCGCCATTCGGGCAACGAAAAATCCCTATCATACCGGGTTCAGACCCCGAGCGCAGTACAGTTCGCTGGCTGCCGGGTAACATTGCCTAAGACAGTTGAATGCCGACTGCTGAACGGGCGAAGCTATTTCTTACGCGGGTTAGTTCCAGAAACAGGGGTCACGAGGGGGCGACGGATGGGGACGATGGCTCCCCTCGACGGATCTGCCGCGGCATTGGCCCGGGAGAGCACTTCTTCCTGGATATACTTCACAAATTCCTGGATCTGATGTTGCATTTCTTCCATGCGCTCGCGCATTTGAAGAATAATGGCGATTCCCGATATGTTGACACCGAGGTCGCGCGCCAACGACAGGATGAATTCCAGCCGCTGCAAGTCATCATCGGTGTACAGCCGTGTGTTGCCCTCGGTTCGTGACGGTTTCAGCAAGCCTTCTCTCTCGTAGAGCCGCAGGGTTTGTGGATGGATGCCGTACATCTCGGCAACTGCCGAGATCATGTAAGCGCCCTTGGAACGGCGTTTCGTCATTCTAAGTTACTAGCTTACAATAAGTGGAAGGCAAGCCCATGAATTCGAGGAAGCTTACAGATCAGATCTGCCTGATCGTGCTAAGCCGTTCGATCTCAGGCGGCGGGCTCTACCCCCTCCGATGATGCCCAGCCGGTGGGTTTCAGGAGTGTGTTCAGGGCGTATGCTGCCACTCCGCCGCCAATCAGAATCATTCCAAACGCGAACGAACTGACTCCCAGAACTTGCTCGGCCTTACTGCGTATGACGGAGAAGCCGAGCAGAAGAACAGGGGCTATTCCGATCGCGATTGCGCCAATCTTCCCTCCCGGTACCCGAAACGGGCGCGGCAAGTCCGGCTCACGGAAGCGAAGCCGAATCAGGGCCACAAACTCAAGTGCCAGACTGGCGCCGTACAGCAAGATGTCAATGGTCACCAGCCGTTCAAATCCAAGTCCAAGGCACAATGCCCAGCAGACGGCCAGGAAAACAATGGCAACCCAGGGAGCCCGGCTGCGGGGGTGGAGCTTGCCAAATACTCTAGGCAGCATGCCGTCCTGCGCCATGGCCAAGGGCAGGCGCGAGTAGCTCATGACCAGGGCGTTGAACATGCCAAACCCGCTGATCATGCCTCCCAAAATCAGGGCAATCCGCAGGAGCGGCCCGCCCAGCATGCCAGCGACGTCAGCCCAAGAACCGGTTTCCCATGTGCTCGGCGCCAGTCCGGTCATCCACATAGCTGCCACCGGAACGATATAGCTCAACGACACAATACCCACCGCCGCCAGCATAGCCCGAGGATAGGTCCTCTGCGGGCGCTCCACCTCGGTCGCGATGGTGGAGGCGTTATCCCACCCCATGAAGTTCCACATGGCGATGAGCAGGCCTCCGATCATGTCTGCACTCGAGGTAGTAGGAGTAGTGACCGCATTCGCCAGGGCTCCAATTTTGAATGGCGATAACAGAACAATGAGAAGGAACGGAGCCGATAGCGCGAAGAACAGCCACAGCGACGTGGTCGAGACCACCTTGACCCCAGCAATGTTCAGCACCACACAGACGATGACCACCGCCAATCCCACCATGACTCCGCGACGTCCCTGGGCAAACCACGGGAACATACGGGTAAGGTAGGCTACGAACAGCGTGGGATAGATGGCCATATCGAAAATCGAGGCCACCAGCGACAGCCAGGCTTCCTGAAAACCCCAGAAATTCCCCATGGCCCGGCGCACCCAGGCGTAGTACCCACCTTCGAACGGCAAAGCACTGGAGAGTTCGCCAATCATGAATGCAGTAGGAAGGCTCCAAAGAAGAGGCGTGAGCAGCAGGATGAGAATGGCTTTCCCGTATCCCGCGCCGTGCACGATGTCTTCGGTCCCATAAGTTCCGCCCGAGACCATGAAGAAGGTAGCGGCGACCAGGGGCCACAAGGTAAGACGAATCGAATTTTTTCGGGGGCTGACTGGAAACCTGTGCTGCGGGCTGGAAGGGGGTGCGCTAGCGGTGGCCAATTTCTATGGCTTCCTCCCTGGGCGACTCACTCTCACCACCCCGTCTCCCTTTTATCGAGGCTCCCGGTTTAACCGCGATTTCCGGGCATTTCGGCGAAGTTAGTTCGCAAGCGAAGCATACGGCAAATTAGATGTGCTGCAAACATAAATCTGGGATAATTTTTTTCCGGCGGGACAAGAATGCGAGTAACAGAAAATTTGCCCAACACACGGGGACATAAAGGAAGGCTCCCCTCGGCGGCGCTTGTCTTCTTTTGAGTCAATTCTCAGATCTTGGACCAGAGTTCGGTGCGAGGATCTTCAGGATTAAGTTTGGCGATCTCACGGAAGAGTTCTTTAGTGCGCTCGTCGTGGGGCATGGGAACACTCACTTTCACTTCCACGATCTCATCGCCACGCCGGCCATCCTGAGTTGCCGAAGGAACACCTTTTTCCCGCAGGCGCAGCTTCTGCCCGGATTGCGTCCCGGGCGGAATCTTCAGAAGCGTACGACCGTCGATGGTGGGGACCTCGATTTTTGATCCGAGAGCAGCCTCGCTGGCGCTCACAGGAACGGTTAGGTGAATGTCGTCACCTTCGCGATGAAAAACGGGGTGATCGCCGGTTCGAATGATCACGTAAAGGTCGCCCGCCTGTCCGCTCCGAGCTCCGGCATTGCCTTTGCCGGCCAGACGAATGCGTTGTCCATCGCGCGTACCCGGCTTGATCCGAACTTCCAGCGGCTCGGTGCGTTCGACGGTTCCTTCGCCGGCGCAGGCCGGGCAGGTAGAGATATTTTTCCCGGTGCCATTGCAGCGAGGGCAGGGAACGTTGAATTTCATTCTTCCGCCGGTCTGTGTGATTTGGCCCGAGCCTTTGCATTGCGGGCACACGCCCGGGCTCTCCAGATACCCTTTGCCCTGACAATTACTACACGTGTCGCGCCGCGTGATGTCTAAACGCATGACGCCGCCACGGATCGCGGTCCAGAAGGGGACGTTAACCTGGTACTCCAGATCTGTACCCCGCCCGGTTCCCTCTTCGCTCGCGGCCGGCCCGCCGCGGCCACCGCCGAACATACTGGAGAAAATGTCTCGGAATTCTCCCGCCCCACGGGGGGAAGGCCCCCGGGCCTTACCGCCCTCAAACAAGTCGGAGAAATCAAAGCCGCCAAAATCAAAATGGACTCCCTGGCCACCGGCAGTCTGCTGGCCACCGGGAAATCCGCCGAACCCGCCAGCCCCGGTTGGCCCGCCCCGAGCGTAGGCTTCGGCGGCCGCAGGATCGATATTGTCGGAGTAGAAACCCAGCTGATCGTAGATTTTTCGCTTCTTGGGATCGCTCAGGACATCGTTGGCCTCAGAGATCGCCTTGAACCGTTCCTCGGCCGTTTTATCCCCAGGATTGACGTCCGGGTGGTATTTGCGGGCGAGCTTGCGGAAGGCTTTGCGAATTTCCTCAGCCGAAGCGTTTTTTTTGACTCCAAGCGCGCCGTAATAATCTTTTGTCTGAGTAGCCATCGGTGGATCTCAAATATTCGGTGAGGAGCAAAGGGGTAAGCTTGAATCGAACCAAGCCATGCCCCTTAGATCAGGCACCGCCCCCTCCGGGAATTCCTGTTGGTCCCTGATTGATCTGCCTTCGAATACTTCTCCGCTCCAGAATTCTCGGCCAAGTCTTGCCATCCGGGGGGTTGATTCGATTCAATCAGCCGAATCTTCTTTCGCAAGCTGCCAGCTTGCCGAATGCTGTCGGGTTCGTAACATTGCGACCGGTGCGGAGTCCTTCGCTGCCATGAGATGACGGTTCAGTTATCAGTGCCGGATCGTCGGCTTGCTTTTCTCCGCCAGAACGATCTTACCGGTGGCAGGCGCGTCTACATACACCGGAATCCGATTTATGCCGGTGGCGGTATTTTGGAACACATACCAGCGGTGTTCGTCCTCAACAAAAGCCAAGAAATAATTTTGTCCGTTTACTTCGAATTGCAATTGAGTAGTTCTCCTCGGTAACCCAAAAAATTTGATAATGGCCGAAAGGGGCGCTCGCCGCGCCCCTTTCCGGTCTTCACAGAGCTAACAGTCATGAGCTAATTGCTCATTTCTTGTCCTCTACGTCCACGTATTCGGCGTCGATCACGCCCTCGTCCTTCTTCTGGCCTCCACTATCCGGGCTGGGACCTCGATCGGCTCCCGCGCCCGGAGTCGGGCCGGCTGCGCCCGGGGCTCCCTGGGCCTGGGTGGCCTTGTACATCTGCTCAGCCAGCTTGTGCGACGCCTGGGTCAGACGCTCGCGGACACGATCCATCTGGCTCTTGTCGCCGGACTCCAATGCCTTCTTGGCGTCAGCCACGGCGTTCTCGACATCACCACGTTCGGAACCGGAGATCTGGTCGCCATGCTCACGCAGCATTTTTTCAACGTTGTAAACCATCGAGTCCAGCTGGTTGCGAGCCTCGATCTCCTCCCGCTTGACCTTGTCTTCGGCCGAATGGGCGTCCGCTTCCTTGGCCATCCGCTCGACTTCTTCCTTGCTCAGACCTGAAGAAGAGGTGATGGTGATCTTCTGGTCCTTGCCTGTGGCCATGTCCTTCGCGGTCACGTTCAGAATGCCGTTGGCATCGATGTCGAAGGTGACTTCAATCTGCGGCACTCCCCGCGGAGCCGGCGGTAAGCCGGTCAAATGGAATTTACCCAGCGTGCGGTTCTGAGCCGCCATGGGACGTTCGCCCTGCAGCACGTGAACCTCGACTGAAGTCTGACTATCGGCTGCGGTCGAGAACGTTTCCGTCTTGCGCGTCGGAATCGTCGTGTTGCGCGGGATCATCGGGGTAGCGACACCGCCCAGCGTCTCAATCGCGAGCGTCAACGGGGTGACATCGAGCAGGAGCAGATCTTTGACTTCACCCTTGAGTACGCCACCTTGGATGGCTGCACCGACGGCCACAACCTCGTCGGGATTGACACCCTTGTGCCCCTCTTTCCCGAACAACTCTTTAACTAGCGCCTGGATCCGAGGCATGCGGGTTTGCCCGCCAACCAGCACCACTTCGTTGATCTTGCTGGGATCGACGCCGGCATCCTTCATGCACTGGCGGCATGGACCGACCGAGCGCTGGATGATGTCCTCGACCATGCCCTCTAGCTTTGCCCGGGTCAGCTTCTTTACCAAGTGTTTGGGGCCGCTGGCATCGGCCGTGATGAAGGGCAGGTTAATCTCGGTTTCCATGGTGGTGGAGAGCTCGATTTTGGCCCGCTCAGCTGCATCACGCAGGCGCTGCAAAGCCATTTCATTGCCCTTGCCGCGCAGGTCGAGGCCTTCGTCCTTTTTGAACTCATCTACCAGCCAATCTACGATGCGCTGATCAATATTGTCGCCGCCTAGATGGGTATCACCGTTGGTGGCCTTTACTTCGATTACACCTTCGCCGACTTCGAGAATCGAAATGTCGAACGTACCACCACCGAAGTCGTATACCGCGATGGTTTCGTCTTTCTTTTTGTCGAGCCCATAAGCGAGCGCTGCCGCCGTGGGCTCGTTGATAATCCGCTTCACATCGAGACCGGAAATTTTGCCGGCATCCTTGGTCGCTTGCCGCTGCGCATCGTTGAAGTATGCCGGGACAGTGATGACTGCTTCGGTGACCGGCTCCCCAAGGTAGTCTTCCGCCGCTTTCTTTAACTTCTGCAGAATCATGGCGGAAACTTGCGGAGGCGTATACTCCTTGCCCTGCGCCACGACCGCCACATGGTCGCCGGACTGCACGACCTTGTAGGGCACCATTTTCATTTCTTCGCTAACTTCGTCGTAGCGCCGTCCCATGAAGCGCTTGATCGAATAAATCGTGTTCTCGGGATTCGTGATCGCCTGGCGCTTAGCGACCTGTCCGACCAGCCGTTCGCCAGTCTTGGTGAATCCCACCACAGAGGGAGTAGTCCGCCCACCCTCTTCGTTTGGTATAACCTTGGGTTCACCCCCTTCCATGACGGCTACTACCGAGTTGGTCGTTCCCAAGTCGATTCCAATAATCTTGGCCATTGCGTTCCTCCCGCAAGATAATATAAGTGATTGAAAATAAGCAGTCTGTTGTCCTTCTCCGGCTTACAGCGACAACATAATAGAATCTGAGCACGTTACTGTCAATCTCTTAGATGAACTTCGAGATGGCCTGGTTGCAAGGATGTACTGGCTAGCGATGATTTGTAGCTTGCTGGAGGGATGGGGCGCTAGAGCCGTCGTCCTCAGCCGATTACTCGACCGTGACTGACTTGGCCAGATTGCGCGGCTGATCGACATCGCATCCGCGGCGGACGGCGATGTGGTACGCGAGCAATTGCAGAGGCACGATCTCCAGGATGGCCGACAACTCCTCTGTGGTGGTAGGGATATAAATCACTTGATCAGCCACTTCTTTGATCTCTTCGTCGCCCTCGGTCGCCAATGCGATTACCTTACCGGATCTTGCTTTCACCTCTTTTAGGTTGGAGATCGTTTTCTCGTAGCGCACCACCGAACCTGGGTCAGTGGAATCGCGAGTGGCGATGATCACAACCGGCAGGTTCTCGTCGATCAGTGCGTTGGGACCGTGTTTCATCTCGCCGGCTGGATAGCCTTCCGCGTGAATATACGAGATCTCTTTTAGCTTCAGTGCGCCTTCCAGCGCGATCGGGTAATGGATGCCGCGCCCGAGAAATAGGAAGTCTTGTGAGCGCACGTACTGCTTGGCCAGTTCCTCGCAATCTTCTTCATGTGTGAGCTGGTGTTCAAGCTTGCCGGGAATTTTCGTGAGGTACTGCACCGCTTCGCGGGCCTGCTCGTGGGCCATGGCTCCGCGGACCTGAGCCAGGTACAGAGCGAACAGGTACAAGGCGGTCAACTGAGCGGTGAAGGCTTTGGTCGAAGCTACCCCGATCTCAGGGCCGGCATGGGTATAGATGGTTCCTGCGGCCTCACGCGTAACCATCGAACCCACAACATTGCAGATGGCCACCGTCTTGGAGTTGCGAGCCTTGGCTTCGCGTTGAGCGGCAATGGTGTCGGCGGTTTCGCCCGACTGGGATATCACTAAGGTGATGTTGTCCGGGGTGATAATAGGATTGCGATAGCGCCATTCGCTGGCATAATCGACCTCGACGGGAACCCGCGCCAGGCGTTCGATCATGAACTTGCCGGCCAATCCAGCGTGCCAGCTGGTGCCACAGGCCACGATGTTGAGTTTCTTGGCGGCGCAAAACTCGGCATCGGAGATCTCCATTTCATCCAGAAAAACGTGACCGGTATCTTGCGAAATGCGGCCCAGCGTGGTGTCGCGCACAGAGCGGGGCTGCTCGTAAATCTCCTTCAGCATGAAATGCTTGAATCCACCCTTTTCCGCCATGATCGGGTCCCAAGTCACGTGCTGAACTTGCCGCACGATGGGGTTGCCCTCGAAATCGGTGAGTTGTACTCCGCTGGGGGTGATCACAGCGAGGTCACCGTCGGCGAGAAAGAAGAGATCGCGAGTGTGGTAGAGAATTGCCGGGACATCGGAAGCCACAAAGTATTCGTCTTTGCCCAACCCGATGACAGCCGGCGGACCATTGCGGGCGGCGACAATTTTATTTGGTTCGTCCACCGAGATGACGGCCAGAGCGAAGACGCCAGTCAGTTCCTTTACTGCTTTACGAACCGCCTCTTCCAAGCTGGGGTGACGACCATTGCTGGACTTCAGAAAGTAGCTTTCGACCAGATGAGCGATGATTTCGGTATCCGTCTCAGTGGTGAACTGATGGCCTTCTTCCACCAACTTTCTTTTCAAGGAGAGGTAGTTCTCGATAATGCCGTTGTGCACCACAACCACACGGCCAGTGCAATCCCGGTGAGGATGGGCATTCTCCTCCGTAGGCCGGCCGTGGGTCGCCCAGCGGGTATGGCCGATTCCATAGGTTCCGTCGATCGGTTTCAGACGGATGACCTCTTCCAGGTTGCGTAGTTTGCCCTCGGCACGCCGGATCTGCAACCCCTGGCCATTTCCGGACACGGCGATCCCGGCCGAGTCGTAGCCCCGGTACTCGAGTTTTCTCAACCCCTCGAGAATGACGGGAACGACACGCTTCTTCCCCACGTATCCTACGATTCCACACATTCCGTGACTCCTTCAGCTTGGGCCGATGCCACCACTTATGCGCGAATACAGCCAGCCATAGTCCGCTACAAAGGGGGGAATTAATCCTCGAGAGAGAATCGGAACTCTTCAATGACGGGGTTAGTCAGCACTTCGCGGGCCATGCGTTCAACCTCCGCCTGGGCTTCGGCTTGGTTCAAGCCGCCGTCCAGTGTAATCTCGAAATACTTGCCCTGGCGCACGTCCTCCAGACCCCGGTATCCCATCTTCTTAAGCGCTCCCTGAATGGTTTTACCCTGGGGATCCAAGACACTCTTCTTAAGGGAGACGTAAACGAAAGCTCGCATCGAGAAGCATTATACGTCACCTCTGGAGGTAAGGCAGCGCGCCAGGGGAGCTGGTCGAAGGTGCCACAACCTCAGCCGAGATTAGCGAGTTTGCGATCGAGTTCGGCTAAAGCACCGTGCAACATGGTGCGGTACTGCGGATGGGTGGCGCTTTCCAGTTGCTCGACAATGCGCCTGCGATTCAGCAATAAACCCTCTTTTTTCTGCAGCTTAACCTTTTGCTCGGGTGTCAGGAGTAGCTTGCCTGGTCGGCGTGCCTCTGTGGCTTCCGCCTGCTGTTCCTCGACCGCTTTACTTTCCCATCCACGAGCCATCGTCAACATTATATCCGCGAAATATGGCTTGGAAGGCATGGTGGTGCTAGATCGATAGCGGTTATTGCTGTACGCGCCGTGCGCTCAAGTCGATTGCCGGACGCCGTTCGTAAGGAAAGTGTCGAGCGAACTGTGCAGTGAAACTGTCGGTAATCAACCTTCCATAGATCAGGATTTCCGATCACCTATTTGCCTTTTGGGAACGATTAACTGACTAATGGAGAACAATCCTCGATGCGGTTATGACAGTCGACTAAATTCTCAGTGGCTGAACGATTCGATCGGTTATTGGCCCTTCTGTTCGAACCTCAGCCGGCCGGCTTAAACCGAGCTAATCGAATTGATCTCATCTCCCCTGTCTTTACCAAATCCCGCTGCTATCCATCGGTCCCTGATAGGACCATTTCGTCTGTTATCGGTCATCCGAGCCATTCAACTCCTCGAACTCGAATCGTTTGCCCGGATTATGCAACGCGATGTTGAAGTGTTTTTGAGTCAGCGCTCGCCGATTGTGCTCGATCTCGATTTACGCTCACCGCGGAAAGAAGCTAAACAGTCGGGCTTGTCGCGATCGCGCCAATAGAGGACTGATCCGTCCTATTGGCGACTGCACGTAGAATAACCATTCAACAAACCACGCGGACCCTGCTGAACACTTCGCGTTACATCTGTAACTTGTTTTGTCCGAGAACAACGCTTAACTCGCAAAAGAGTACAGAGCCGCGCCATATTTGCTTTTACCGAACCTATGCACACCATTTATCGCGCCCGTGTGAACGCAGATATAGTGAGTGCCGTCGCCGCAACGGTCCGGTGTTGACAGAAATTTTGTTCTCTTTCTCGACGATCAACGGAACACGGTCCCTGCCGACCTCGCCCGCGGTTCCGACCAGAGAATCATCCGTGCGCCTGGAAACGGATCAAAATTGGGAGCTGAGGAACTGACGTTATCAAGACTTATGACCTCCTGTCCTAGGGCCAGACTCCTTAATCCAGATCCCCGCGTGTGGAGCGTTCTTAGGCGCCACAAACCGGGCCACCAGCTCTTGCCGTAGACATTCTGGGTCACTCCGATATTCGGGTGACCCATGTTGTCCCGCACAACCTCCGGCCTTGCGCCTTCGCGCGCAGCGTATGGGCTGGAATCGATGGTGCCGGAAGCTGCGAAAATACCCTTTATCGCTCGAATCGGGGGAATCGAAGTCTCTCGAAAAGCTGTTTGCCATTCGCGGGCAAATTGGATTTCGGGTGTGTACGTGCGACATCTGCAACCGACCTGCCTATGCTTTGGTTCACAGGGGTTGCCAGAAAGGCGTGGATGTCGCCCGCATGCGGTCCGCTGACGACCGTTGCCATGCCCGAGATTTGTCCGCGCTCGTTGATCTTGTTAGCCATGGTTGCGAGGAGGTTGGAACTTCGAGGAAACAGCGTGTTAAGGTCGGTCATCACGCCGTTCTGCCAGATGAAGGCATGGGACCAGTTGAAGTTGGAGTCCCAGTTGCTTCCCACCACTTGGCCCTGGTTGTTGATGCCGCTGGCTATACCGCCAAAATCTCCCGGCAGAAGCCCGAGGTTTGTGAGTACGCCGTCCTGCCAAAACGCGCCATATTGGGTTGTGCCGTCAGAGCTGCCGACTGTCCCAACAATTTGGCCCTGGTCGTTAATGCCTTGGGCGGCAGCGCCGTTTCCGAAGTCAGGAAGCGGGGAAGCAGTGCGGTTTACCCACGATACGGCGTGAAGAACCGTCTGAGTGCAGTTTCGGGAGTCGCCTACGGCTTGGCCCTTATTGTTGATCCAAAATGCGATTCCGTCGGGATCGCCATCCACCGTAGGAAGGGCCTGGGCTTTGCCATTTTCCCACAGCACCGGCAGCTGAATCCGATTATTAGTTGTGTTAGGCGGGCATGAGGAGTCTACGGTACCGTTTTCTGCAAATCCTACGATTTGTCCACGGTCATTGATCGCGCTGGCCTGCCCGTTATTTCCGCCGAGCGTCGGGAGAGCGCTCATGTGGAGGAATTGCCAAAGAAACGGGCGACACGTAAGGTGTGTGCCGAAGCCGCAAATGTCTTCGCCGTTCGGGTCTAAGACAGCCGTTTCGGAAAAACCTACTATCTGCCCTAAGTCGTTGATCTCGCCCCAGTTCATCCAACTGTTCCGTCCTCCGAGCGTGCCGAGGTCGAGCTTGAATCCGTCGGCATCTATCAGTGCGCGTCCGTTTAGAAGTTGCCCGAACAAGTTATCCTGCTGCCCGGGTGGCAAGTTCCCAGCCATTATTTCCGTCCAGCCTTCATTATTGAGGGACATGGCACAACCCAGATTGTCCTTCCCCTCACTGCCCAAATCGGTAACTTTGTAGCTCGCTTGAGCGAGCGCATCGCTGAACGAAGCCAGAACAATCAGCGTAAGCCACACTATCGAGAAATTCCGCAACCTCGTGAGCACGCTCATATCTCCTCCTTTTCGTCCGGACAAAGTCTCCGTGCCGAGATGAGTGGCGATTCACGCCGCGTACTCGGCGCGGTCTAATTAGTGAATGTGCGATTCAGAGCAGAGGCATGTGGTGTTCCACGTTTACAACGATTACGTGAAACAACCGGCCAAGCATTTCAAATGTCGAAGCAGAGTGGCGGACTGCAACTTCCGGGGACGGATCCAAAACGGCTAGAGCGACTATTGCTCCAACTTTTCATACACATCGGCGAAAGGGTTACAAAATTCGAGAACACCGGGCAGCCAAGAATCGAGCCGATTTCTTTCGATTGACTCTGAATGGTTGACGTACATAGTAGTGGGTATGTTAGCTGGTCAAGAGGGGAGAGCGACGCTCCGTGATCCAGAGCGTACACGGAAAAGCTTCAACGCTGATTCTACGAGAAGAACGTGGGCGGCTTAGGTATCCTCGAGAGTCTTGCAAGGGGGATCAGGGGCAGTTCCGAACCTGATGTTCTCACAACCCAAACAGCTCCCGCAGCCGCTTGGTTTGGGCACGGCTAACCGGTATCTCGATTTGCTTCTTATCATCCATACGCAATTGATACGAACTCTTGAACCAAGGCACTACTTCGCGAATTCGGTTGATGTTGACCAGGTACGAGCGGTGCGCGCGCCAGAACAGATTGGGATCCAGCGAATCGAGTAACTCTTCGAGGGTACGACAGTTGGACACTCCTTCCATGCCGTTGGCCCCCGCAGTTACCACTGTGATTACGCCATCCTCGATCGAGGCGTAGCAGATATCTTTCTGATCGACCAAAAATAATCTACCTGCAGCTTTGAGCAGGATCTTGGAGGTTGAGGACTTCTGCGCCTCCAGCATGCGCACCAGAGTCTCGAATTTCTCCGAAGGCGCGCCGGCGGATTCAACTTTCTCCCGCGCTCTCTGGACAGATTGGGCCACGCGTTTCTTGTCGAACGGCTTCAGCAGGTAATCAACCGCATTCACTTCGAAAGCCTTCACTGCGTATTGATCGAAGGCTGTCGCAAAGACGATCTGAGGAAGAGAGACTCGCTTATCAAGCAGTTTCTTGATCACACCGAAGCCGTCCAAACCCGGCATCTGCACATCGAGAAAGACCACGTCAGGGTTGTGTTCGCGGATCAGACTCACCGCCTCTAAGCCATTCTTACCTTGGGCGACGACGTCCACGTCCCCAACATTCTTCAGGAGAAACACCAGTTCGTCGCGCGCCAATTGCTCATCGTCGACGATCACGGCGGACAGGGGCATGACTGTTCCTTCCATCGATCTCTAGAAGTATATAGGAGTCAGCATTCCACCTTCAGCATTACCCTTTCCTTCATGCAGCCCCAGTCTCCCCGTTTTGGTCAAAGATTTTTACAGCCACCGATGTCGTCGATGATGCTCGAAGGTCAGGTGTCGCCGTCCACCATGAAATAAGTGCGAGCAACTCACGAAATCCAGCTTGGCGCCGGTCGAACATTTTGTGGGCGAGAACGAAAGGAAAAGGAAATCCATGCTGGCCGAGGTATGGAGCATCTGGAACGAGCCTGCCCAGCAGCCGCTATCCCTTGGCAGCCGCAAGTCAGTCGAACCACTGGGCAGCACAAAAGATGACTGGGTGTTGTCGCGTTCGCCAGATGGTAATGAATAGACGGCGCCGTCGACGGGCAGTGACTGGAGCAGCGAAAAGACAAGCAGCAGCCCTTCTCATCGGCAGAAAGGCGACCGGTAAAGTGCGGTTGACGAAAGCTGTGCGACTCTTTATCGGACATTTTCCAATGCCACCGCCATTCCGATGCCGCCGCTAACACAGAGAGAGGCCACACCGCTGCGAGCCTTGCGGCGCAGCATCTCGTGCAGCAGAGTGACTGTAATTCGTGTTCCTGTGCACCCGATCGGGTGGCCCAGGGCGATGGCGCCGCCGTTCACGTTCAGCTTATCGCGGTCGAAATGAAGCTCTCGATCGCAGGCCAACACCTGTGCCGCGAACGCCTCATTGAGCTCGATCAGATCAAATCCGGAGAGTTTCAGGTGATGCTTCCGTTCCATCTTGCGCAGAGCCGGTACCGGAGCGATCCCCATGATACGCGGATCGACTCCGACAGAAGTTACGGCCACAATTCGCGCCAGCGGCCTGAGATGATTCTTCTCGACAAATTCCTCACTCGCCATCACCACAGCCGCGGCGCCATCGGTGATTCCCGATGAATTGCCCGCAGTGATGGTTCCAGACTTCGAAAACACCGGCGCCAGTTTCGCCATCTTGTCAAGAGTGGCGCCGATGAATGGATGCTCATCGCGAGAGAAGACCTGAGCACCCGTCTTTGTTTCAATGGGGATGGGAGCAATTTCCTCTTCGAACCTGCCACTCTCGATGGCGCGTTGGGCTCGGGTCTGCGAACACAGTGCGAACTGATCCTGTTCCTCGCGAGTAATTTTGTACTGTTTGGCAAGCACTTCCGCCGTTTCTCCCATAACCATTCTCGCTAGCGGGCAGAAGAACCCGTCGCGGTACATGCCGTCGATCAACTCCTGATGACCCAAGCGGTATCCCCAGCGCGCGCCGTCGAGGTAATAGGGCAGGCGCGACATGGATTCGGTTCCGCCCGCCAAAATACAATCTAGATTTCCGCTCGCTATCTCTTGTCCTGCCAGCGCAATCGATTTCATACCCGAGGCGCACGCCTGGTTGACGGTGTAGGCGGGTACCTCCTCGGGAACTCCGCTGCGAATGGAAATTTGGCGGGCTGGATTGGGCCCGCCGCCGGCTTGCCGGGCGTTCCCGAAAATGGTTTCTTCCACCTGTTCAGGCCTAACGCGGGCACGCTCCAGGGCCGCCTTTGCAGCGATCACGCCCATGTCTGCCGCGGTAAAGGATGCCAGCGACCCGCCGAACTTGCCGATCGGTGTTCGCACTGCCGAAATAAGGAAGACGTCGTTCACCATGCTCTCCGTAACCACCACTCTTAGTCTAGCCGAGACTCTCTCCGCTTGCCCGTTCGACGGGACACGCTCCCGGGAAGCATATAAACTACTGAGGTGCACCTGATCTACGGCGTCAATTCTGTGAGTGAGGCCCTGAAGACGCGCGGACGGGCTTTTGAGTTCGTCACCATGGCCAAGGAGCGCCACGATCTGCGGCTGCAACGCTTGATGGAAGAATGCCGCCGTATCGGTTTGCCGGTCCGCTTTGTGTCACGGGCGGAACTGGACCGCATGGCCGGAAACGTGGCGCATCAGGGGGTGGTCGCGGTCACCTCGGCCAAGCAATACAGCGATCTGGCTGACTTAATCCGAGCAAAACGTGGAGTCTATTCCCTCGTCTTGATACTGGACGGAATCGAAGACCCACATAACCTGGGCGCCATTGTTCGCACTGCGGATGCCGCCGGGGTGGACGGACTCATCATTCCTGAACGCCGTGCCGCCGGGGTGAGCGGCACCGTGACCAAGGTATCCGCGGGGGCTACTGCTCACGTACCAATTACCAAGGTGACTAACATTGCCCGCACGCTCGAAGACTTGCAAGAGCAGAATTTCTGGATCGTCGGCCTCGACGAGCGTTCACCGGATACCTACGACACCCTCGATTTCAACATGAACTGCGCCTTGGTGCTCGGTCGAGAAGGAAAGGGTATGCATGATCTGGTGCGAAAGAAATGTGATTTTCTGGTATCGATTCCCATGCTGGGCAAAGTTCCTTCTTTAAACGTGTCGGTAGCCGCCGGTGTAGTTCTGTACGAGATTGTGCGGCAGAGGCGCATCAAGGACGCAGTCGAGGCCACAGGATGAAGCTGCTCCACCCTTTATTGTTGTCCTTTTGCTGTCTACTTCCGGCTACAGGTTTCTCTCTCGATCGCAATGCGTTTACCTTCACTCGTTACGATCTCCGCCTGCAAATAGAACCCGGGCAGCAGCGGCTGGGGGTACGCGGCAGGGTCACCCTGCGAAACGATTCGGGGATCGCGCAGAAGAATGCGGTCCTGCAGATCTCCTCATCCTTAGACTGGCGCTCCATCAAACTAAATGGCGAGGCAGCGTCCTATGTTTCCCAACTCTACACCTCCGACCTTGACCATACAGGGGGTTTATCGGAAGCGATTGTTAGTTTTCCGCGAGAGATTCCGCCTGAGCAGACGGTCGAACTGGAGGTCGGTTATGAAGGCGTAATTCTCCTGGATGCCACCCGCCTGACCAGAATGGGTGTGCCGGAATCGACGGCCAAACACAGCGACTGGGACCAGATCAGCCCGGAGTTTACCGCTGTGCGCGGCGTCGGATACGTGACCTGGTATCCAATTGCGACCGAAGCGGCGAGCCTTTCGGAGGGCAGTACGGTCTTTGCAACCATCGGCGCGTGGAAGGCTCGCGAACGGGATTCGAACCTGCATGCCCAGGTTTGCTTGACGGCCGCAACCGAGGAGAACTTCCCCACAATCTTGGTAAATGATATTCCCATGGGGGATTCTTCCCCTGGCAGCTTCTCGGGTCCGCTCGCTAACTCCAGGACAAACTGTGGGGAGCACAACTTCACCAATTTGGGCTTTACGGTTCCAACCTTCGTCTCAGCCCGCTTCCTCCGATCCGACGCCCCATCGGTTCTCAGCTATGTGCTCGAACAGCATGGGCAGAGTGCCGCGGTTTTCACCCAGGCGGCACAAGCGGTCATGCCTTTCATCACCGAATGGTTTGGCCAACCGAAGCATCCCGTCAGAGTGGTAGATATCGAAGATGCCCAGGCCGCGCCCTTTGAGAGTGGGCTTATGTTATTAGCGCCCTTCGAGAATACCGATCCGAAGCTGGCGGAAATGATGTTGGCCCACCAGTTGACGCACGCGGCATTCCCGTCGCCTCGGCCATGGATCGACGAGGGTCTGGCCCATTTCGCCCAGGCTCTCTGGCGTGAGCAGCAGGCCGGCCGTCAGGCTGCACTCGCCTACATGGGGTCACATCTGTCGGCGTTGGCAGCCGCCGAGAAGGCAACTGCAGCCCAGACGGACTCCGCTCGGTTGCAATCAATGATCTCGACGACTGAAGAAGAGTACTACCGCAGCAAAGCCATGTTCATATGGTGGATGTTGCGTGACATGGTTGGCGATTCGGTCGTGAAGAAAGCCATAGCCGCCTATCGCCCCGAGAACGACAATGCGCCTTCCTATGTGCAGAGACTCATCGAGACCGAATCGCATCGCGACCTGGAATGGTTCTTTGATGACTGGGTTTATCGTGATCGCGGACTGCCTGACTTTCGAGTGGTTTCCGCCTACACGCGCCAGATGCTGAAGGGAGCGTATCTGGTGACCATCTCGGTCGAGAATCAGGGCGCTGCCGGTGCCGAAGTTCCAGTCATGGTACGCCTCGATGGCGGTGAAGTGACCAGCAGACTTGTTATCCCCGCAAAATCCACCGCGGTGGTCCGGGTTCAGGTTCCATCTCAGCCGCGGGAAATCGTGGTGAATGACGGCAGCGTGCCGGAAGGCGACACCGGAAACAACGTTTTCCGAATAGAGGAAACCAAGCAATGAGACCCACCACAGAGCCGCGAAGACGCGCCTGTCCCTTTGACTCTCTCTGCTATAGCGAATGACTAAGAAGGAGAAGCAATAACCACGCCTCATCTGTCAAGCCATCTGTGCCCAGCGTGGCGGCGCGGGATTATCCTCAATATCCGTGTCCCGTCCGGGCCTCCGTGGTAGGTTCTGATTACGGAGGGCAAGTTCTTGGCCTATATCCAATTCTTAGGCGCTGCCGGGGTAGTGACCGGTTCCAAGCACCTCATCAACACAGGCTCGGATTCCCGCGGGAAAGACGGTTTTCAACTGCTGATCGATTGCGGACTCTTTCAGGGCCCGAAGCAGTGGCGGGAGCGAAACTGGCAGGACATGCCGGTTCCAGCCAAAGAAATTGACGCAGTGGTTCTGACCCACGCCCACCTCGATCATTCCGGATGGATTCCACGGCTCGTCAGGGAAGGCTTTGGTGGGCAGATTTACGCGACCCGACCGACCATCGATTTGTGCAGCATTCTCCTTCCCGACTCCGGCCACCTGCAGGAAGAAGACGCCGAATTTCATAACAAACACAAGAGTTCGAAGCACACGCCGGCGCTGCCTCTCTACACCTCCCATGAGGCCCAGGCCTCCTTGCAATATTTCAAGCCGGTTGAGTTGGACGAGTCCAAGCAGCTTTGTCCCCAATTATCGTTCCGCTGCGTCCGCGCCGCGCACATTTTGGGTTCTTGCATGGTGGAAGTCACTTTGCGGACGGACGGTGATAGCTGGAAACTGCTGTTTACCGGAGATCTCGGCCGCGTACCGAACCAGAGCGTTACGCCCGGCAAAGTCGTACATTCAGGTCCTACGGAGGGGGAGACCGCAGATCTTCTGGTTATGGAATCAACCTACGGCAACCGCCGCCATCCAAGCGCCGATCCCGGTCCCCAGCTGGCCTCGATCATCAAGGAGACGGTCGAACGTGGCGGAACCGTAATAGTGCCCGCCTTCGCTGTCGAGCGCACCCAGAAATTCCTCTTCATGCTGAAAGAATTGATGGAGACGGGCCAGATTCCGCGACTGCCTGTCTACTGCGACAGCCCGATGGCGATCAAGGCGATTGAGGTCTTCCTGACCTATACCGACGAATATAGTGAGGACACCCGCAATCTGATTCGCCGATGTGGATCACCGCTGGAGTGGTCGGGTTTTACCTTTGCGGCCACGCCGCAAGAGTCCAGGAAAATCAACGCTGACTACTCTCCTTCGATCATCATTTCTGCCAGCGGCATGGCGACCGGGGGACGCATTCTGCATCACTTAGCGCAGCGCATGCCCGATGCCAGGAACACAATTCTGTTCATCGGCTTCCAGGCTCCGGGCACACGCGGCCATGCCATTAAGAACGGAGCGCGCTCATCGAAGATATTCGGTCAACAGATACCTGTCCGGGCCAAGGTGGTGGCCCTCGAACAGTTCAGCGATCACGCCGATCCGCCAGAAATGTTGGCATGGCTCGACACCTTCAAGAACAAGCCCGGAAGAACCTACCTGGTGCACGGTGAACCGGCCGCGTCCTCCCTGTTGCGCGATATGATAAACAAGGAACTGGCTTGGAAGGTCGAAATAGCGGAGTGGATGCAGAAGGTGGAGCTCTCCTGAAGGTGGTTTCTATGAAGGCAGACGAGCTGAAGAAACACTTGGACGAGGCTGAGAGGGGACCGCGAAAATTGGCGGCCGCAGTCTCGGGTCTCTCCGACAAGACGCTCCGCTACAAGCCGTCGCCCGACAAATGGTCGATCCTCGAGATCATCGGGCATTTTGCCGATGTCGAGCTGATTTACAGCTACCGTTTGCGGCAAATGCTGGCCGACAAAAACCCGGTTATCGCGCCTATCGATCAGGACCAGTGGGCGCGCCACCTGGGATATACCGAAGCCGCTCCGGCTGAACTGGTGGCGCAGTACGGCCTGAACCGGCACCACAATATTCGTTTATTACGTCGAATCGGAGTCGACGACCTGAAAAAATCCGCTTATCACCCCGAGAAAAAAGGCAATGTTCATGTCGAAGATCTGGTAGAGCGATTGGCCACGCATGATTCCAACCACCTCGCCCAAATAGAGCGCCTCAAGCACGAGGCCGACAGGAAATAGGATTTCTAGACTGAGCCTGGGGCAGGGCAGCAATTGGTAAAATCCACCAGCGCCTGCAATTTCGCCGCCGCCGCGCCGGAATCTATAGCCGCGACCGCCAGGGGGAGGGCTTCCGCCAGGTGCTCGGCCTTGCCGGCCGCCACCAATGCCGCAGCGGCATTCAGCGCCACAATATCTCGGCGGGGGGAGTTCTGCCCCGCCAGAATTGCCCTGATGAGGCTAGCGTTTTCAGCAGCATCCCCTCCCATGATTTCGCTCATGGCTGCGCGTGGGAAGCCGAACTGCTCGGGAGTAATTTCGTAGATTCGTACTCTGCCGTCGCGCACCTCGGCAATTCTGGTTGCATTCGTGATGGTGATCTCGTCGAGCCCGTCATTTCCATGCACTACTATGGCACGTCGCAAGCCCAGCATGCTCAAAGCGTCCGCCAATTTCTCCACCAGTTCCGCGGCATAGACTCCGACCACCTGCGCCGAGGCATGGGCCGGATTGGTGAGTGGACCGAGCAGATTGAACACGGTTCTGAGCCGAAGTTCGCGCCTAGCAGGCTGCACATATTTCATGGCGGAGTGCATCGCCGGTGCGTAGAGAAACGCGATGCCAACTTCTTCCAGGCAAGCGGCTATGCGAGCCGGCGGCTGGTGGATATTGACTCCGAGCGCCTCCATGACATCGGCCGAGCCACAGTTGGAGGTCACGCTGCGATTGCCGTGCTTGGCGACGCGCACTCCGGCGCCGGCGACAACCAGAGCCGTCGCGGTGGAGATGTTGAAGGTGCCACTGGCGTCGCCGCCGGTTCCACAGGTGTCTATCAAAGCGTCGCGACCGGTCCCGCTGACATCGATGGTGGAATTCCAGGGAAGATCCACGGGAACAGCCGCCCCCTGCATGGCCTCGGCGAAACCGACAATCTCCTCCACGGTTTCGCCCTTCATGTGCAGGGCCACGAGCAGCGCGGCGATCTGGGCGTCCGTGCATTCTCCCGCCAACACCTCTCCCATCACTCCGCGCGCTTCTTGGCGCGAGAGCGACTGGCGGTGATTGGCGATCCGGTCGAGGGCGTCGGTGATCATACGGGTTCATCAAGGGTAGCATCGATGGTCATCGTGATCACTACCGGAGATGGCGCTCAAGGTTTGCCCTATCTTATAGCGTTCTATAGAATTGGAAGTTTGCTGATAGCCGCTCCAAGCCGCAAGCCGTTTCCTGCCGGGAATCATCTATGAAAATTCATGAGTATCAAGCCAAGGCCATCCTAAAAAAATATGGGGTGGCGGTTCCCCGGGGAGAGATGGCCGAGACCCGGGAAGAGTCCGAACGAGCGGCTCGGAATCTGTTCGCTGCGGGTGCAACCGGGGTGGTCGTCAAAGCGCAGATTCATGCAGGCGGCCGGGGCAAGGGTGGAGGTGTGAAACTTGCCAAGTCCGTCGAGGAAGCCGGCGAAATTGCCGCCAAGATGCTGGGCATGAAACTGGTCACACCCCAGACTGGGCCTGAAGGGAAGACGGTGGGGCGGCTTCTGATCGAGGAGACTCTGCCTATTGAAAAAGAACTCTACCTGGGGATTCTCGTGGATCGGGCCGAGGGCAAGCCCGTATTCATGGCCTCCCCGGCCGGCGGAATGGATATTGAGCAGGTGGCAGAGGAAACTCCGGAAAAAATCTTAAAGCAGCACATCGACCCCGGAATGGGGTTAGAGCCCTTTCAAGCTCGCAAAATTGCCTTCCAACTCGGCCTTAAGGCACGGCAGATCAATCCGGCGGTCCAGTTCTTGACGGGACTCTATCGCGCGTTTCTCGACACCGATGCCTCGTTGGTGGAAATCAATCCATTTATCACTTGCGCCGATGACCGGCTTTTCGCCCTCGATGCCAAACTCAATTTCGACGACAACGCGCTGTTTCGCCACCCCGACATTCGTGAACTTCGCGACATCACGGAAGAGGATCCCCTGGAAGTCGAAGCCTCGAAGTACAGTTTGAATTACATCAAGCTGGACGGGAATGTCGGATGCATGGTGAACGGTGCCGGCCTGGCCATGGCAACGATGGACATTATCAAGTATGCCGGCGGCATGCCTGCGAATTTTCTAGACGTCGGCGGCGGCGCCACGGCCGAGCAGGTTACGCACGCCTTCGAAATCCTGCTGAGTGACAAGAATGTAAAGGCCGTCCTGATCAATATCTTTGGCGGCATTCTGCGGGTGGACACGCTGGCAACGGGGGTGGTGGAAGCGGCCACTAAGACGCATATTCAACTGCCGATCGTCCTGCGCCTGGAAGGCACCAACGTCGAAGCTGGGCGCGAAATCCTGCGCCAGTCGGGATTGAATTTCATCGTAGCCGACAGCATGAAAGACGCTGCGGAAAAAGTTGTGGCAGCCGCCAGGCATTAGCAAATAGTGGCAACTCCAGGCGGAGAGCATTTATGGCCGTGTTGGTTGATAAGAATACGAGACTGATCGTTCAGGGTCTGACCGGGCGGGAAGGCACATTCCACGCAAAGAACTGTGCCGAATACGGAACCAAGGTCGTCGGTGGCGTGACTCCCGGCAAGGGCGGGACCAGGCACGAGGGCTGGCCCATCTTCAACAGCGTTCAGGAGGCGGTAGCCAAAACCGGGGCGAATACAACCGTCATCTTCGTCCCCCCACCGTCTGCCGCTGACGCCATCATGGAGGCCGCCGATGCCGAGATCGAGTTGATCGTCTGCATCACAGAAGGAATTCCCACCCTGGATATGGTGCGCGCCTGGGATTTTCTGCAGGACCGGCGCTCGCGCCTGGTCGGGCCGAATTGCCCGGGCATCATTTCGCCCGTCAAGGCGAAAGTCGGCATCATGCCCGGGCCCATTCACCGGGAAGGCCCCATCGGCATCGTGTCGCGCTCGGGAACGCTCACCTACGAGGCGGTGTACCAACTCACGACCCGCGGCATCGGCCAATCCACGGCGATCGGCATCGGCGGCGATCCTATCGTCGGCACGAATTTCGTCGACGCATTAGACCTATTCAACCGTGATCCCGAAACCGAAGCGGTCGTCATGATTGGCGAGATCGGCGGCAGCGCGGAAGAAGCCGCGGCCGAGTTCGTCAAATCGCACATGAAGAAACCGGTGGTGGGATTCATCGCGGGACAAACCGCTCCTCCGGGACGGCGCATGGGACATGCCGGCGCCATCATTTCCGGCGGGAAGGGAACGGCGGCCGAAAAAATTAGAGCTATGGAAGGAGCCGGGATTCGTGTGGCCAAGTCTCCCGCGGCCATCGGTGATACTGTCGCAGCAGTGCTGGGCAGCGCCGCAAGGGTTTAGGAAAACGGACTCCGAGAACAGACGAATCGACGCCGTATCCTAAGGGTGTAGGCCAACGACCAAGGACCAACGATCAATGAAGACCTTGCAACGTACCTTGACTATCATCAAACCCGATGCGGTGAAGAGAAACGCCATCGGCGACATAATCGAGCAGTTCGAGAAGAACGGCTTTCATATTCTTTCCATGAAGATGCTGGAGATTTCCAAACACCAGGCAGAACAGTTCTATGCCGTGCACGCCAGTCGGCCTTTTTACAATTCGCTCACTGATTTCATGTCCAGCGGTCCCATTGTTGCCTTGGCACTAGAGAAGGAAAATGCCATTGCCGACTTGCGAGCACTAATGGGGGCCACCAATCCAGCCGATGCTAAGGAAGGTTCAATCCGCAAGAAGTGGGCGACCAGCATCGAGAAAAATGCTATTCACGGCTCCGACGCCGAAGATACGGCCGGTTTCGAGTTGAGCTTCTTCTTCGCCGGCTATGAACTGGCGAAATGAAATAAAAACAGCCACGTCGGATTGCCGTACACGGCACCGGCGGCCGGCGCCATCCGCAGGTTTACCAATTTGCCTTGCCCGGTGAAGAATCGGCGGCTGAAGTCGAGGCCGCACACAGATCAGAAGCGCGCAAGCCTAGCCCAGCCGACGACCGCTGCAATAGCGAACGAAGCCGGAACCCGGCAAGAAGAGGTTGTGGTTGCCTTCCCCGAAGTGTCGAAAGCGAGCTCGGTATTCCTTGTCCGCCCGGGTTCTACGATCCGAGGGGCTCGTATAGGTGTCCCTCGACCCGGTCGGCGATTCTCGCTAGTTCCTTCTTTGCGTACTGCAGGAAGTGAGGTGCGGCGCGGTGAGCTTCCAAAGCCGCATCGTCCTTGTACTGCTCGTAGATGAAAAAGCGCCGCGACTCAGTCCGGTGCCGGTGGACAAGGTACATCTGGCAGCCTGGTTCTTTTCGTGACTCTTCCGTCAGCTTCGAAAACAGGTTGGCTACTTCGGTTTCGCGTCCCACCCTTGCCACCCAGGTAACAGCCAACACCACCATCGCTCCGCTCCGTGCCGCTAATTTCTTGCCCGCGCCCGCTTCTTTTGATTAGCCGCCGCTTTCAGCTCATCGGCGAATTCTTCTACAAAAATGGTTTGCTCGCGGTCGGGACCGGTCGACACCATGCCGATTCGCGCGCCCGTCTCTTTTTCTACAAATGACAAATACGCTCGCGCCGCTTTGGGAAGGTTTTCCATGGTTTGTACACCCTGGGTTGATTTCTTCCAGCCAGGCATCTTCTCATAGACCGGTTTGATTCTGGCATACCCGCTGTCCTGAGCGGGAATCTCGGCCATCTCTTTGCCGTCCCATTCATAGCGTACGCAAACAGGAATTTCTGCCAAGTCGTCCAAAACATCTAGCTTCGTAACCACCAGCCACGAAATCCCGTTGATCATGACAGAGTAGCGTAGAAGAGGCAGGTCAAGCCAGCCGCAGCGGCGCGGACGTCCGGTAACGGCTCCGAACTCATTCCCGCGTGCCCGCAGTTGTTTTCCACTTTCGTCCAAAGCTTCGGTGGGGAACGGACCGCCGCCAACTCGCGTGCAATAGGCTTTAGTGACACCGATTACGCTATCGATCGCCGTAGGTGCAATACCCGTGCCGATTACCGCGCCTCCCGAAGTGGCACTGGAGGAAGTAACGAAGGGGTAGGTTCCATGATCGATATCGAGCAGGGTGCCTTGTGCGCCTTCGAACATGATGGATTCGCCCGCCAGCAGTGCTTTGTTGAGCAGCAGCGCGGTGTCCGAAACGAATGGTCGAATCTTCTCCGCAGCCTGGGCGTATTCGGAGAACATCTTGTCCGCATCCAGCGGCTCGGAGTTGAACAGCGCATGCGCGATCATGTTTTTTTCGCGTACGGCGTTCTCGATATGGGTCTTGAGCAGCTTGAGATCGAGCAGATCCGCCACCCGCAAGCCTCTGCGGCCCATCTTATCTTCATAAGCAGGACCGATTCCCCGCGAGGTCGTGCCAATCTTCACACGTCCAGGCGCGTTCTCCGCAGCCAATTCAATCATTCGGTGGTAGGGCAGGATGACATGAGCGCGATTGCTGATAAACAGGTTTCCATCGATACCGACCCCGGCCGCGCGCAGGCCGGCAACTTCCTTCAAGAATGCCAGGGGATCAAGCACAACTCCATTGCCAATTACGCCCCGGCAACCAGGCCGCAGCACGCCTGAAGGCACCAGTTGGAGGATGAACTTCTTGCCATCAACGATGACGGTATGGCCAGCGTTGTGACCGCCTGCGTAGCGGGCTACGACCGGAAAGCTCCGCGAAAGGACATCGACGATCTTGCCTTTGCCCTCATCGCCCCACTGCGCGCCTACGATAACCGCAGTCCTGCCTCTGCTCAAATTCGAACTCCACGGTTTGAATTTGCGGCCGCCCTAGCCGCTGTGCGGGTCGCACACACTTGTCGTCCGCAGTATTTGCGACGGAAAAAATGGAAGTAAACTGAACGGGGTGTGTACAAAACATGATACCCTGCCGACCCGGAAGTGGCAATTGCCCTAGCCGGTTTCGGTTCTCAGGCTCGAGAGGCTAGAACCCGTGTCCATCTCTCATAAATATCAGTTGAATCAGAGCCGAGGCGAGTTGAAGCATCCTAAGAAAGCTCTCGGCGTGACGTTCACCTCTAGCGACCAGACGCCGGAAGTTCTGCAACGGGAAAACCGCCTCTCGATTTCCACCTTTGCCGGTATCGTTTCAGCGCGAAATTCCTGTCGACAAACGCTTCGCGGACATCGATTGTGCCTTGGGCGCTGAGTTCGTGCCAAACAGCAGTCATGAACCTCGTCATCCGACCAGCGCGAACCCATTTCTAAAAGCGCCTGTGACAACTCGGGAACGAGGAGTATCGGTTGGGGAGGTCGGCCCAAGGTCGACCAGTTCGTTACAACCATAGGACACCGCTCAGGACGGATCGCGGGCCTTTGCGAGGCGCCCTCGCCCATCACGCGTCTTCTTGGTTTCGGGACCAGCGGGGTCAAGGGTTCTGTCAGGTCAGGTGTAACGGCGCGTTCCTGGGTTGATCGCGTATGGCGCTCCGGCCGAGCGACGGGCGGCGAAGCCTGGCAGAATTACTTCCGAGCTGAGCAGTCAAATTTAAGTGGGTTCCGGCAGCCTCCATGCGCAAACTGGAGCGCTGGCATGGGCGGGAAACGTTCCGTTCTAATCAAGACTACCCTGCTCGATAGTGACATTCTCTCTGACTATGAGCCTGTGCGCAGCCATCTCGCGCAGCTTTGGTAGTACGCGGCTGACGTGCTCGTCGGTGTCTACGAAAGTGACAATCACCGGAAGCTCACCGCCAGCCTCGACCAAATGTGCTGTTTGGACTTTCGTTCGACCCTGGAAGCCAGCCACGGAATGCAGTACCACGGCTCCCGCGACATTCTCATCTCGCAAGTATTTGAGAATCTCCAAATGAAGCGGGCGGTGATGCCAAGAGTCGCCTTCCGTGAGGTACATCGTCACCTGTACTGCCATAACGACTGTCATTCTACAGCCACCGCGCCAATGCGGCTCCCATCAACACTGAAAGCAAGCAGAGCAGGTTGCTACCAATCACGTTCCATGCCACGAGAAGCCGCTGTCCCTGCTCGAACAGCGCGAACGTTTCAAAAGCATAACTGGAAAATGTCGTGTAAGAGCCGCAGAAGCCGACCGCGATTAGCCATCGCCAACGCACGTCTACCAGCACTCGCTCACCAGTCCAGATCAGAAAGAAGCCGGCCACAAGGCTGCCGCTGATGTTTACCAGGAGCGTGCCGTAAGGGAAAGTGGGAGAAAGAGCCTTTGCAACGAAGCCACTGACAAAGTAGCGTGCGCTCGCACCAACAACCGCACCCAATGCAATCCAGAAGTAAGCCACGATGGAGTTCTCCAAGCTGGTTTGTAGGAGTCATCAGCCCTGCGGGCGGTTAGCGGCGAACTCCATCGCCGAATTGATTATATATTGGCTGAAGTCTCGCCCAGCAACTCCTTCAGGATCGCCGCGAGATGCAAAGCTGCGCAGTCGATATGGGGGAAATCAGTATTCG
Source organism: Terriglobales bacterium (assembly GCA_051986135.1). Classification (GTDB taxonomy): domain Bacteria; phylum Acidobacteriota; class Terriglobia; order Terriglobales; family Acidobacteriaceae; genus Gp1-AA122. Next base: position 57,194 of record JBPYDQ010000002.1, read on the forward strand.
TGTCATCAAAAAGTCGCGTGAAGTCGGTTCCAGCCAGAATAACGGTCCCAACTCCATCGCGACTGAGGAGCGTGTGAGCAAGAGAGGTCAAGATCCTATACTGCTCTTCGCTGCCTTTCCCCGTTCGAGCCAACTCGACGTAGGTATTGTGAACATAGTCCACCTCTTCTGGCATGGCGCTTACGATTTCGAAATCTCCCAATTGCCCAAAGAGCGACGACTGCATGACAAAACGAGTGCCAAAGATGGCTACGCGCCCCGCCGATCGTGCCGCAAGCTCCCGGACCAAGGGATCGAAGATTGACACGACGGGCAGGGGCGAGATGGCGGTCAGTTCGCGCAGGCAGAAATGCGGGGTGACCGCCGGGATCGCGGCGATCACGGCTCCGGCAGCTTTCATACGGTCGATATAGCCTTTGAGGTATTCAGCCAAGCCCTCGCGGTCGTTCGCTTGAACATAGTCGAAGATCCGAGATGTCTCCGCATGTGTGATGACGATGTCAAGCGTGCGCCCTTGCGCCTCGTGCGCCTTCGCTAGTCGCTCGTAGTAGTGGATGGTGGCTCCAACCCCAAGCCCTCCTATGAGACCCAAGCGTCGAGCGGTCCGCATTGAATTAGATTAGTGGTTTCTTCACCCTTGGGCTAGTGACGTGGCCTCGAACTGTCGGTTTAGAGACGACAATGGGAAATCAGGTTTGCTGGCCGCAAATCTCCCGATCGAACGTTTTCGTCTTGTGGCTTAAGCGTACAGCGCCAGGCTGTTGCTGTTGGCATTTTCCTTCTCTGCTTCCGACCCGGTATCCTGGCCCTTCCGATGGACGAGCGTCACGTCCAAGGATTCAGCGGACAGTCGGGCATCGCGTCTCACTCGAATGCTAGACTGCACGGCAGGTAGGGAGAGGGGCTGCGGCGGCCAATGATCGCTATTGCTAAAGAGGACTACCTGAGGGCAATAGCGGAGGCGAAGGCCGAAGGCACTGAAGCGGTTGACGAAAGATCGATGGTCTCGCCCAAGCGGGACCATCGCATCAAACTCACTGCGCAGGGTCCAGAGATTGCCGAGCGAACCCTTGCCCGCCATCAAGTGGATCGAAAGAATGCCAGCGTGCCTGCCGGGGAGTTGGTCCGAGAGGTGACAGTAGCGGGATGGTTGCCTTCCCGGCTCGGTTGGAACGGAAAACCGGTCCGATGCCGAATAGTGCAGTCGGGGTGTCCTATAAACTGTATCTATGCCCGAACTTCCTGAAGTCGAGACCGTCGCCAGGGGATTAGCAAGGCTGGTCACGGGTGATGTTATCGAGTCGATCTGGCTCGGTTCGAAGAAGGAGCCACTGAAGTCTCCGGCTAAGGTCATCGCCCGTGCCTTGGAGAATGCCCGGGTACACAAGGTACGGCGCGTCGGCAAGCAAATTGTTTTCGATTTACTCGATCCAGCTGATGGGCGAAGCCAATGGGTGGTCCATCTGGGGATGACAGGCCAGATGCTGGTCTGCTCGCCCGACAGAGAAGTGAGGAAGCACACTCATGCCATCGCAAAGTTAGCTTCCGGGCGGGAATTGCGTTTCGTTGATCCGCGGCGATTTGGTCGTCTCAGCATAGCCAGGGATGGCGATTTCAGCGGCACCGGGCTCGAGCCCCTGGAAGTCGATCGAGAGACTTTCATTGATCTGTTTCGCGGACGTCAAACTCCCATCAAGAGTGCGCTGCTGAACCAAAAACTTCTGGGCGGTGTCGGCAATATCTATGCCGACGAGGCCCTCTTCCGAGCAGGCATACGACCTCGAAGGCGCGCCGCCAGCCTTACCCGAGAAGAATTGAAAAGGTTGAACAGCTGTCTTAGAAAAGTGCTGAATGAGGCCATTCGCCTGGGTGGTTCATCGATTTCTGACTACGTGGATGCGGTCGGAGAGAGAGGATTTTTCCAATTGCGTCACCGCGTTTACGGACGCGAAGGCGAAGCTTGTCTGGTTTGCAGAAGTCCGATCAAGCGAGTGCTCATCGCGGGAAGAAGCAGTCACTACTGCCCTCGTTGCCAGAAGTGAGAATTTGCCCAGAGCCTACCACCGCTCGGTCGGCTTGGCGAGCTGGCTGGTCTGGTCACTTGCCGGGGCATCTGATAGGCTGAAACGTTTTAATTATGGCTGACTTCGCCATCGGAGTGGATCTCGGCGGCACTAACCTCCGCATTGCGGCAGTCGACGACGAGGGCCGCCTCATCGAAAAAGTAACGCTTGGCACTAAGGTAGCGCTGGGCCGGGACCGCGTCCTCGACAGCATGTGCGACGCCATCCGCCACCTTGCCGACAAGTATCACAATGGTTCGAATTTGCTCGGCATCGGCATCGGCGTGCCCGGCATTATCGACATGGATACGGGCATGATTCGCGAGGCACCGAATTTGCCCGGCTGGTCAGATAGCCCGGTGCGTTTGGAGATTGAACGCCGCTTGGGAACGCGGGTCATTCTAGAAAACGATGCCAATGCCGCCGCCTTTGGAGAGAAGTGGTTGGGAGCGGCTCGTGACGTCGAAGATATGGCGATGATCACACTCGGAACCGGTGTGGGCGGCAGTATCGTGCTGAATGGCCGTATATGGCATGGCATGAACGGAATGGCCGGAGAATTCGGCCATACCACCATTGAGCCCGAGGGTGTTTGTTGCGGATGCGGTAATCGCGGGTGCGTCGAACAATATGCTTCCGCTTCCGCCGTCATGCGCATGGCGAAAGAGATGATCGCTGCCGGCCACGCGCCGGCCTTGGCCAAGGCGGCCAGTTCCGATCGGGAATTCAGTGCCAAGGCCGTTTACAATCTAGCCAGCCAGGGAGATGAGGACGCCCGCCGCATATTCCGGCAAGTCGGACGCGCGCTGGGAATTCTCATTGCCAATCTTGTGAACTCGCTGAATCTTCCCATGTACGTGGTGGGAGGTGGGGTGTCCAGCGCGTGGGAGGCGTTCTCTCCTTCGGCGTTGGAAGAACTCGGGCAGCGCTGCCTGGTGTATGCCGCCACCCGACCGCCGGGCCTGGCTGGCGATCAGGGCGCCTCCGCCCAGGTGGAAGCAAAAGTAAGCCGGCACACGATCGTCACACGTGCCTTGCTGGGCAGCGACGCCGGCCTATTCGGCGCTGCCAGATTGCCCATGGTGGAAAAACCGTAACCACTAGGGAACAACTATCAAATTACCGAATAACGAATCTCAAGATTGGCATTCTTCGCCTAAGAGGTTCTCACTTTCTTCAAAGCTCGCAGGAATGTCTGGTTCTGTTCTGGCGTCCCAATGGTCACGCGGATTGCCTTCGGTGCTCCCCAGAGGCTGAGTGGGCGAATGAGTATACCCTCCTTGGTCATTCGGGTTGAGAACTCTTCCGCGGCTTCTCGGATATCGCAGTAGACAAAGTTTCCCCAAGTCGAAACCGGGCAGTAGCCCAGGTTAGACAACTCCTGCCTCAGCCACTTGGCTCCCGTGGCGTTGTTTGTGACTGCCTCCTGAATGTGTGCCTGGTCCTCCAGAGCGGCAAGCGCTCCCGCCTGCGCTGCCCTGGATATCGAGTAGGTTGACCGCATCTCGGCGAAGCGCCCCAGCAGGTCGGAAGGCCCAAGTGCATAACCGATCCGCATGCCGGCAAGGCCGTATGCCTTGGAAAACGTTCGCAGTACGACGACACTGCGCCCCTCGCGAACGTAGTCGAGTGAATTGGAGTAGTCAACACTTCGTTCCTCGGCAAAGTCCTGGGCATACTCGTAGTACGCCTCGTCCAGGACGGCCGTCACATTCCGAGGAATTTGTGCGAGAAACCTATCGGTGGCATCGGCATCGAAGGCAGTGCCTGTGGGGTTGTTCGGATTCGCCAGAAAGATGATCCGGGTTGCGGGATTGATCGCGGATACGACAGCATCCAAATCGAAAGCGTCGTTCACCATCGGGACTTGAATGAGGTTCGCGTCCGCGGCGCGGGTCGCCATCGAATATACGATGAAAGAGCGCTCGCTGGTGATCGCGTTGAGCCCCGGCGCAACCAGGGTGCGGGCGATAATGCCGATTAAATCAGTCGAGCCCCCGCCGATGAGCACCTGGTCCGGACGCAGGGCGTGGCGATCCGCCAACCTCTCCCGCAGTTCCGAGGCATCGCTGTCGGGGTAGAGGTGACACTCTCTGAGAGCTCGTTGCATGGCCGCAAGCGCTTTCGGCGAAGGACCTAACGGGTTCTCATTGGAGGCCAGCTGGATCAACGTACGTCCTTGTGCGCTTTTGGCACGATATTTCGAAACCCGGTTTTGAACTCGTTCAGGCTGACAATCTGGGCGATTTAAGCGCTCTTAGACGGCTGACTTCTTGCGGGGTCAGTTGTCGGTAGCGTCCCGGAGGTAGGTCCAATTGCAGTGGTCCGTAGCGTATCCGCCTGATCTTCTCCACCTGATGGCCGACTTGGGCGAACATGCGCCGGATCTGCCGATTTCTGCCCTCAATCAGCGTGATCTCGTACCAGGGATTGGTCGCTTCTCGAACGATCCGGATCTTTGCCGGGGCCGTCTTCACTCTCCGCCCTTCGTCTGTCTCGATCGAAACACCGCTACGTAGTTTCCTGAGAGCTTCTTCGCTGGGCTGTCCGCTGACTTTGACCAGGTAAGTCTTCGGGACATGCGATGCCGCTTTCATGAGTTGCTGGGCGAGATCGCCGTCATTGGTGAGCAGAAGCAGACCCTCGCTGGCGTAATCCAGCCGGCCGACCGGATACACGCGTGATTTAATCCCGCCCAGCAAGCTCATCACCGTCGGTCGGCCTTCCGGGTCGCTGACAGTGGTCACATATCCCTTCGGTTTGTTCAGTAGTACATAAATCCGCCGCTGTGGCCCGTGCAGCAGCCGGCCGTCGACGCGAATATGGTCGCGTTCTGGATCGGCCTTAGTCCCAAGTTCGGTCACGGTTCGGCCGTTGACGGCGACCCGGCCCGACGAGATCAGTTCCTCGGCCTTGCGCCGGGAAGCGATCCCCGCCGCCGCGATAATCTTCTGTAAACGTCCAGCTGCCATGTCTCCCAAGAGCTTAGCAGAAGGCGGCTGGCGGCAGCTCCTCCCGGAAACATCGTGCAGGCGTGCTTACGTTCGTATCCTGAGCCAGCTTACTTCACGCTTCTCTGGGAACGGGTGTGAAATCGTTGAGACTTTGCCATGAAAACCTTCTCGCTGTGCCGCTTACATGGCGGGTAGTCACCCGTGCGGTTTCACAGACTGTCGAGACGATCGGTCAGGCGCCTGGTTCCGTGCGCATGTGCCCCCAACCGCCAAGGCGGTGAACTATGGCCTGGGCGGCGGGACAACCGTGGACTTAAAGGGAACGAGCCTCTCTGCCGCCGTAAAAGGCAGAGCCAGGAAAAGAGATCCGATCGGTGATCATCGGTCTAGTCAGGTGGTTTTTTCTCAGTCTACCTAGCGCGCCTCCTGAGGGCCTGCCTGCAAATTTTGATCGAAAAACTCCGCCGCAGCTTCGTAAGCGCGAAGCCAACTCCGGTGGAGCAGGAAGTCGTGGATCTCGTCCGGGAAAATCAACTCTTCAAAGTGGACTCCCTGTTTGCGCAACGCTTCCGCCAGCACTACGGTTTGGGAAAAGGGCACGTTCCTGTCATCGTCGCCATGAACCAGCAGTACCGGGGAGCGCCAATTCTGAATGGATGCCATAGGCGACGATTCCCACGCCAAGCGCGCAATTTCTGCGCTGCGGGCAGGATCATACGACGCAGACCAATTCTTCAATTCCTCGCTCCAGTCATGAACCCCGTGCATGTCGACGCCCGCAGCAAATAGATCCGATGAGCGGGCCAGCCCCAAGGCAGTGAGATACCCTCCATAACTGCCGCCCCAGAGCCCAATGCGCCCTGCGACAACGTCATTTCGGGTGCGAAGATATAAACCTGCGCCCTCGACATCATTGAACTCACTCGCCCCGGCCGCGCCATAGTTCAAGGCTTCGCGAAACTCGAGGCCATACCCAATCCCACTGCGGTAATTGACCGAGAGCACCACATAGCCGCGGCTGGCTAGATATTGGTTCATAGCGTAGGCGTTGCTGTAATACCCCATGTAATGCCATCCCAGAAGCATCTGCCTTTCCGAGCCGCCGTGGAAGAAAACCACCGCTGGATACCGTTTCGCTCCGCCAGTCGTGGCAGGCAAGAACAGTTGACCGTGAATCACCATCCCGTCTGCTGCCGGGAAGACGACTGGTTGTGGTGCGATCATCTGAGCCGCGGGAAAATCAGAGGGCAAAACAGGGGCCGCGAGATCCTCGAGGTGGTTTGCCGTACTTAACAAAGCGGGATGCATCGGCAGTCGAGCGTCGGACCGGAGCACCGCGACAAGGGTTCCGTCGCTACTGGGGATAGCTTGGGTTTCTATCCCGTTGCCCTTGGTCATCTGACTGGGAGAGCCGCCTGCCACGCCGACCCTCCAGATGTGTCGCCGGTCGATATCATCCTGATTCGACGAATACACGACAAATTGCAGGTCGGGACTGAGCGACACGTCTTCGACTTCGAATGAGCCGGGAGTCAGCAGGACCGGCGT
>JBPYDQ010000003.1:0-2660 GCA_051986135.1 Terriglobales bacterium
CGGACTTGCTGCGATCTTTTCCAGCTTCTTTCGCGAGAGCATCGGCGCATCAGACATCGCTATTCGGAATAACACATTTGTCGGCACCAATTACGTGCCGAGGCTTTATCAGACCAGTGCTGACGGCGTGAACTACTATCCAGCGAGAAATGCCTCCATTGCGATGTTCGGCGATCTTTCCACTACGTACGACAGCGTTTGGAATGAGGTCACCGGAATCTATCCGGCATTTCAGGACATCGAGATTTCGCATAACACGCTCCAAAGCTTGTCGGGTGCCGGAATCTATCTGACAGGAATTCGAAATGCTCGCATCGAGCGGAACGATTTTGTGCGATGTGCGCCCGTGCGTGATGCCGATACGATCTACTCCTACTTTGGATCCGAGTCAAGATCGGCTCTGGTGTTGTCGTTCGCCGAGAACATTCAAATACCGGGTAATGTAACCACGGCCGACCCGAGTTGCAGGGCCCGGATGGATGCTGCGTCTAGCGAGAATGTCGTGATTTACCCGTGATGATCTTCTGAGGGTTCGAACTTGGCAACTTTGTCCCTGGCATGTTCACGGCAGTGCTCGTTGGAACACTCCGAAGGCATTCTTGTTAATCGATTGCCCGTCCCCCAGACATGAGAGCGAATTCCCGATAGGCAGCGCGATAAAAGTCCTCGACACTCGGGACCGCTCAGGCGCGCGAGGTTGTTGCGAAGTTCGTCGAGCTCCGGCCGCGTGAAAGAGAATTGTCGGCTCCTTCCTGCCGAGCCTTGGGTCGTCGATAAACCAAAGTCTACTCGGTGGTCGAGGGGGCCGACATTGTTATGAAATCAAGTGGACCTGGATCGCTCGCAAACTGGCGTCTGCTGCGCCAAAAGAATGCCGCGGCAACGTGGATTACGCCCCTCAGGGGTGCCTTAAGAGTCCTCGTTTTTGAGAAGTTGGGATTCCACTCCGATCAGCAGGCTTCACGTATTGCGATCGTCTCGGGAAGGCGCCATCAGATTGCAGTTGAGGTCACAGTCTACGGCCGTCCAAGCCGATCGAAAAGGCGAGCTCCTTGATGCTCGGTACTGCGGGGGCGGAACAGTCTTTCGCACCGGTGTGGATGTTCACCGCTCCACTGCGAGAGTTACTGGAGTTCATGGCAGAAGAATCACCGACAGAGGCGACCGAACAGAGTTAACATACCTTCGCGGTATGTTGAGTTTCCGCTCCATTCCGCGACCCGTCTTGCTGGCCGCCGCCACCGTCTTCGCAGCGGCAACTATCCTCTATACCTGCATTTGGCTGCTCTACATCGGCTGGAAGCCGGCGGTTCACCTTGGCATTGATTGGAAGCCGGAGTTCGCGCACTACGTTACCATCGAGAAAGTCGCGCCAGGCGGACCTGCCGATCGCGCAGGATTGCGCGCCGGAGACCGAATTCTGGCCATCAACGGTTACCCTCAGCATGTTTTGACCGTCGCTCCCGCCTACGCCAAAGCCAAACCAGGCGATGTGCTCACCCTCACCATCCAGCGACTGGGTGCTGCTGAACCGCTCAACGTGCTGGTCACGACGGACGCAGCACCTCTGCAGCAGCCGCTGCCGCTGGGCCAATCGTTGGCGCTGGGACTGATTGGTTACTATCCAGTCCCGTTCCTGGTTGTGGGACTGCTTGTCCTCTTTCTGCGACTCGAAGACCGGAACGCATGGCTGTTGGCCATGATGTTCGCCGGCTTTATCGCAGCCGCTCCCGTGGCATTTCTCGAAGGAATTCTCCCTCCTGCGCTGCGGCGTTTCATGTTGAGCTACATGCTCTTGCTGTATATGCTTCTGCCACCGGTTTTCTACTGGTTCTTTGCGACCTTTCCCGTCTCCTCGCCCATCGATCGCAAATTGCCCGCGCTGAAGTACATTTTCGTGGGAGCAGCCTTGGCGTTTGTGCTGCCTGTTGCAGGAACGGCGTTAGTGACAGGCAGTCTCTACTGGACGATGAGACTTTCCACCCAAGTCAGCCAGCGCCTCTGGCTGCCCATGCTTGCGGGGTTTAATTTCGTTTGCTTCGGGCTGGGGCTGGTCTCGTTGATCTGGAACGGCATCGCTGCCCCAACCCCGAATGACCGCCGCAAGATCAAGGTCATGGTATGGGGAACGCTGGCCGGAATCTTGCCGGCGATGCTGACCTCCGGGATCGCCATCGTGCAAAACCGGCCGTATTACGGTTACCCATTCTGGTTCGTCGTAGTGCCCATCCTCGCCCTGTCCCTGATTCCCGTGTCCTTCGCTTACGCTGTGGTCAAGCACCGTGCGTTGGAAATTCCCGTCTTGCTCAAACGCAGTGCGCGATATTTCCTGGTGCAACGCGGGTTCCTTCTGCTGATTCTCTTGGCGGGAATCGCAGCCACGCTGCTGCTGGAGCGACACTTGCCGCAGCGCAATCGCATGGCCGTGCCGGCGGGCGCGGCCCTCGGCATCTTTCTTGTGTGGGGCGGCACGCAGATGCAAAGCCGGGTTACGCGCCGCCTCGATCGCGCCTTCTTTCGTAGCTCATACGATACGCGCCAAATCCTGCTCGACCTCGTGGTGAAAACTCGCAAAGCCTCGAGTCGTGAGCACTTGGCCGGACTCCTGCGCAATCAAATCGACGACGCCCTGCATCCTTCCATGCTCGCGATTTATTTTC
>JBPYDQ010000004.1:0-3049 GCA_051986135.1 Terriglobales bacterium
TTCCACGGGAGAGACAACGCATCGGTACCCTAGCTTCCTTCCTGACGGCGAACACTTTCTGTACCTTGCGCGGCAGAGTTCTGAAAGCAAACCGCACGATGTCTATGTTGGCTCGCTCAGTTCCACCACGCGCACGAAAGTCCTCGAGGAAACAAGCGATGCAAGGTACGTAGCTCCGGGCTACCTGCTGTTCCTTAACAAGAGCACCCTGTATGCCCAGCACTTCGACGCCCAGACCCTGCGTGTTACGGGAGAGGCTGCGCCTCTGGCCACCAATGTCGCTCGTAACTTCGGTAGTCTCTGGTCCGGAATGGATGTCTCCTCAGCGGGCCAACTGGTCTACCGTAGCAACGGTGGCGCACCTGACACTGAACTCATCACCATGGACGCTTCAGGCCAGATCGTCACGACCCTCACAACGGAAGACGGCGTGGTAAATCTCCGCTTTTCTGCGGATGGCCGCAAACTAGCCGTTGCGCAGGCCAATATCTCTGGGGATGTGAACAGTGTTTGGCTTTACGACCTGCCTCATGATCTCCAATCTAGACTTCCTCTCGAACCTCTCGAACCTGGGCTTCGCTTTAACCTTGTCTGGGCCCCAGACGGCTCACAATTGGCTTTCGCCTCTTCCGGCACTGGCAGCTTCAACCTCTACCTCAAATCCGTCAACGGCTCGTCGGAAGAAAAGCCCCTTCATCCCTCTGAGGACGATGAGCGCCCGCAGTCCTGGTCCCCGGATGGGAAATACCTGGTCTTCGACCGACGGGCCACGTCCCGACAGGGGATTTCGGAAATCCAGATCTATCCTTTCGATGGTGACCACAAACCTTATTCCCTGCTCAACGCAGCGTATGCCAATTACGGCGGGCAGGTCTCTCCCGATGGACCTTGGATCGCTTTTGTCACAGGTCAGACCGGTCGCTCCGAAGTTTATGTCTCCAACTTTCCTAAACCGATTGGCAAATGGCAGATTTCCTCGACCGGCGGCCTGACGCCCCGCTGGCGCCGCGATGGCAAGGAGCTCTTCTATGCCACTCTGGATGGCATTCTGATGGCTGTCGAGGTGACACCTGGCAAGAACGACTTCACGGTCGGAGCTTCCAAGCCTATATCGCAGAAACCTGTGTCGGTTCGTGCATTCGACGCCATCTATGATGTTTCCCCCGATGGCCAAAGGTTCGCGGCCGCGAGAGTGAAAAAGGGCTCCTTGCCCGCTCCACTCACGTTGCTCAGCAATTGGTCCCACGCCCTTAGACCTTAGTTGTTCATGCCACACTTTCCGATACCCCGGTAATCGCGAGTCTCGCGACGGAAACCCGCCTAAACGGGGTCCATGCCCTTCCCGCTGATCTGGAGATCGAAGCCATTTGGATCCTTTAATGTGAAAGCTATTCTCGGTGCCGGGTCGCGGATTAAGGCGACGCTCCAATTCAGCCTTTACAACATTCGTTTCCCGATTCTCGATGGTGTAAGCAATGTGATCGATCCTCGTCGGCGTGCTTCCTTGAGGAGCATTGCGTGGAATCACAAACGTACTGGTGTCACCGAGGATCAGGCTACCTTCGGTGCCTGTATCGCCGCCGACCTTCATTCCTAGCAGATCCGCGTAGAAGTCACGCGCCCGACGCAGGTATTGCGCCCGCTGCTGCTGTGATCCGCCTAACCGGAGTCACTTGCGAATGGCGACGTATCGTAAAAGTCATTGCCTTTGCACAGGCGATCGTGAGTGACACGGGTGATTGCAACAGTTCGCTCAGTCTTTCATTTGGCGGCGAGTTTTTGCCTTGCCAATTCGGTGCGGAAATCTTGTTCCTTTTGGGCAATGTACTTTTTGCAGCCACTAGGGTCGACGAACGGGTTCGCATCTCTCTCTTTCATAAGAGGGTACTTCTCTTCCAGCCCGAAGTAGTTGCCATGGGCACCGAGGAAAATATCGCATGGTAATGACTTCAAAACACGCCACATGCGCTCATAGTCTTCGGCGATCTGCGGGTAAGCCGTGTTATCGACGAGTTTGTAGCCGGGGTTCACATTGGGGCTGCCAGGATCACCACGTTGTATGTCTTACCGCCCTCTGTCACCTCCATCGTCCAGGTCGTGCAGCCTTTGGTGTGCCCTGGAGTGAGGTGCGCGACGAGCACCGTACCACCAAGCCCGACTTCGTCGCCATCGTGCAATACGCGGTCCACCTTGGTGGGCTGATAGAGAGAACTAGGATTGTTGCCGTACTGAAAATCGGTCTTGCCGCCAGATTCGACCACGGGAACGTCCGCATCCATCACCATGTACCTTGCGCCGGTCATCTCCTTGATCATCGCGCTTCCGGCGTCGTGATCCCAGTGCGCGTGACTGATTAGAAGAATCTTTGTGTCCTTGAACTTGAATCCGAGTTTCTCAATACTTGCCTGAATCATCGGCACACTGGCTTCCAGATCGCTGTTGATAAGGATGTTCCCTAGCGGTGTCGTGACCAGATAATTCGCCAGCCCCTTACTCCCCACATAGTACAGGTTACCTGCGATGTGAAACGGTGGGAACGGTTCGGTCCAGTCGGGATTGGCCTGGGCGAACACACTACCCGCAGCGGCCAGGATGAGGATTAATACGCCGGAAAAGATCGGGATGCTTTGCCGCATGAGCGGAGTATAAGACAAATTACCGATATGGGGCGAATAGCACAATTCTGAACGGATCGTCCACCTCGTGAAATGAGGAGTAATGATCGAGCGGAGGTCGCTCGATAGGGCTTCCGGAAAGTGTGACCTGTGCGGCCCCCAAAGCAGGGTTTATCTGTGTGTCAGTTAAGCGATGGCTGATCGCCCGTCAGTCGTTAATCCACCGGGCAGTGAGCCCCGTAGAACAAGCACGCCTGAGGGGTGAAATCGCCACCCGCCAACTAGACGCGGAATAGGAACGAGTCACCGATGCTCGAAGTAGCTTTCGAGATAGCCGTCGCATAGATGGCAACCTGGCGGCGGTAGCGTTCCAGGGCCCCAGCCAATTCTTGGTCGGTTTTGAAGTCCACCACAATCCATTTCCCGTTCTCGCG
>JBPYDQ010000005.1:0-5736 GCA_051986135.1 Terriglobales bacterium
GGCACGGCGCGGATATGCTTCTTGTAAGTCGCGTTGACCTTGTCGCACCACTCCCGCGCCCGCTGATTCAGATCCTCCCAACTGCGGAAGGTGCGACCCGCCAGAAAGTTCCCCTCTATAAAGGCGAAGGGTCTCTCGACCCGTCCCGAACGGTTCGCGTTCCCAATCGCGTGCGCCACGAACTCGAAGCCGAACCGTTCGGCAAAGGCCGCCATCTCCGGCACGGGCACCATGTCCCGCCCGCTGCCCCGCAGCACCACCACGTGCGTGTTGTCGATCATGACGCGGGCGGGGGCACCACCCATATACCGCAGCGCGTCGGTGAGAAACACCTTGCAATCGAAGCGCTGGAAGGTCGGATAGCACTGAAAAAATAGCATCCGCGAATAGCAAAGTACGGCGGATGCGGTCTGCACCTTGCGTTTCTTACCGGCCAGCTCCAGCTCATGCGGAGAGGTGTCATGCTGCAGTTCTTCGGCTAATCATAAGGACTCCGTGATGGTAAGGAAATTTATCTTCCGCTCTTTCTGTTAGGAGGACGGGCGGCGTGAGCTTCCCATTAGGGGAAGCGAGTCTCACAGTGAGTCGAGCCATTTCAATAGGTCCGGATCCTCCTTCCACCGTGGCGGTTTAGAGGGCTTGGTGGCTGGATCAACCTGATCGAGTGCTTTGCGTTTCGTTTCGAGGTTAGCTCGTGCGTACAGGTTAGTTGTATCCAGTCGAGCGTGTCCGAGCCAATTTCGAATGACGGTTACATCGACGCCCGCGGCGACCAACTGGACTCCAACGCTGTGGCGAAATGTGTGTGGGCCGACGCGCTTTCTCGCGAGCGATGGTGCCACTTGGGCTGCTGCCTGCACATATTGCCTGAGTTTGAATCGTACACCTGCTGCAGTGAGCGGCCGGCCATAGCAATTCACGAAGATTGGCTGATCGTCCAGACGTGGCTGACGCCTCAGCAATGCTCTAAGCAAGCCCACCGTTTCAGGCCACAATGGACAGACTCGGCTTTTCCTGCCCTTTCCAAGGAGCTCGACCTGTGCAGGCGACTCGAACCGGATTGCCTGGGGACACACATTCAGCGCTTCCTGGATGCGAGCTCCTGTGTTGTACAGGAATCCGAGTAAAGCATGATCCCGCTGTCCTTCGGCAGTCGACGGGTTGGGCTGCCGGAGGATCGCAGCGATTTCCTCTGCGTCCAGGTAACACATGGAGGGCCGGTTCATCTTCTTGACGGGAATGCCCGCAATTTCGCTGCACTGCGCGACTGCTAATGGTTCGCGACGTGCAACGAAGGCGAAGAAGCTGTGGATGGCAGCCAGACGACAGTTGCGGGTGCCGATAGATACCTTCCTTTCATTCTCCAGGTGTTGCAAAAACGCGAGCACTTCAGCGGCTTCCAGATCGGACAGCGACAGTGCGGTGATTTCTCGGCGTTTGCGCTCAGCGACGAAGCACAGCAACAGCTTCCATGTGTCGCGATAGGACAGCACGGTATGGTGCGATAGATTTCGCTGTTGCCCCATCCATTCATGGAAGAACGCATGCAGCAGCTTTGCGAGGGAGTGCGGTTTCATAGTCCCTCTCCAATTTGCTCCAGTGTTACCGTGGCATGCTTTCGAAAACGTTCGCTTGCCGCGTGCAGCAGCTCGGGTGCGATGTTGAGGTAGACGAGCGTGGATCTGATGTCTTTATGCCCGAGATAGGTAGCCAGGTAAGGCAGCTTCGATTGCGGGTTGATGCCCTCTCTGTACCAATCGCGCATCCGATGGCCAACCATGGTGTGCCGAAGGTCATGGATTCTCGGCCCGATCCGGCCAGTGGCTGGCTTAAGGCCAGCACGGCGCAATATCTCGACCAAGAGGATGCACAATCCGCCATATGAGTAGCACCGCCCGAACTTTTGATTCCAGAACAAGCCGCTATCTGAGCTCGTCGGCCCCCCGGCTTGCTCGCGGGCCACTAGGTAATTCTTCAGGACTGCAATCACCCCCGCGGCCAGCGGGAGTAGACGATGTTTGAAGAACTTCGTCTCCCGAATCTCGATCGTGCCGTCCTGCAGATTTATATCTGCCAATGTCAGGTGAACGATCTCGCCCACTCGCAGCCCGGCGCAATAAGCGAGGACCACCATGGTGTAGAGACTGAGCGGCCGGAGCGGGGCCTTTGGAGACGGGAACGCGAGCGCTGTCTTTAGGAGCTGGCGTATTTCCTCGTCCGAATACACGTAGGGGAGCCTCAGCTCGCGGTGCGCTGGCTGACACATCTCGATACTCATCGGGAGGGTCGCGGCGGCGGGGTCGAGCCGGCGCATCGCTTTCGACATCAGTTGTCCCACTCTCTTTGCTTCCCACAGACGGTTTGGGGAGGGATCGCTTTGGACCCACGCTTCAATAACCTGGTTCAACTCGTTGCCGGCCAATTCGGTATGGCTCTGCAGGAATCGGTCGAAGCGGAGCAACATACGTTCGTTGACGTCGTAGCGATAGCCGAGCGAGCGCATCAGGCCGACTTGCTCTGCCATCGTGTTTCCGAGGAAGCTTCCAAACCGCGGCAAAGGACGTAGTTTTCGCAATGCCACCTCGACGTCGCTGCTGACCAGCGCGCGTACAATCAGTGTCGTCCGCGGCCCGTAGTGGCGATGCAGTTCAGCAAATGGATTCGTGGCCATCACGCCATGGGCCTGCGACCATTCCAGGAAGCGCTCCACAAGCCGAGCCCGAAGGCAGACCATGTGAAGCGGCCAAGCCGCTTTTCGCGGAGCCATTCCTGCAGGCTCGATACGGACAGCGTGTCGGTGGAGCATTCGATGACCGATGACTGAAAGGCACGGAGGATATGGCCGTAAATTCTGCCTGTTTCTGGATGCCGAAAACGCTGATGACACAGAAAGCGGCCGACAGAGTCCGCGCCGGCTGAGGATGAGCGGGTCATGGCAACACCTCCTTCGGGATGTTTAAGCCGACGGCGCGAAGATCCTCCGTCGCAAGTTTCAGATACACCGCGGTGGATTCCGCGGATCTATGCCCCAGGACATCCCCAATGACCTTGAGGGGCACCGCGGCGCGCAGTAGACTGACCGCTCGTGCATGGCGAAAAGCGTGAGGGCCCTTCCTTCCGCGGGGAGTGATTCCAGCCATCTTTAGACGAGCGCTGATGACACAATTGAGGATCGATCCGCGTTTATACGCCCGATACGGCGCCTGGACCCGCAAAAACAGCTCTCGATGCTTGCTCTCGGCTCGAGCCTTCTCCAGATAGCTCAGCACCGCTTCGCCGGTTTCACGAAGCAACGGCAGTTCGGATTCCGTCCCCGTCTTCGAGTGCCGCACGTGAAGAATCTCTTTCTTCCAGTCAACGTCCTCCAGACGCAAGGCGACAATTTCGCTAGCTCGCAAGCCGTAAGTGGCCAATAGCATCAGAAACGCGTAATCCCGGCGGCCAATCGGCGAGCAGTCTTGACGAGTCACTTCCAGGACGGCCTGAATCTCCTCCGGACGCAGCGCCGCCGGAACTTGCTCATTGTCATAGATTCGTGGTCCGAGCACGGTTCTGCTCAAATCGAGAGCAGTTCGTCCGCTGCCATGCAAGTAGCGCAGGAAGCTTCGGAGGCACACCGTGTAGCCCTCGATAGTTCGCCGGCGCAAGCCCTTGGAACGGCTTTGCAGGTAGGCATCGATATCGCCAACCCTGAGCTGCGCCAGATTCTTCTGATCGCCACGCGGTCCCAGCTCAGTCAGGAATTCCAGCGCTTGAGTTGTACGTTTTGACCGTGTTACTGATGCCAACCCACGCAGTTCCAGCATCCACGCGTCATATCCCTGGGTCAGATCGCGGTGGAATGCTTCGATGGCTGTTGCTGGGGCGGCTACGACGGGCCAATGTCCGTGCACCAGGCGTAAGAACACGTGGATGGCGGTTTTGTAGCGCCGACGCCATTCGACACTATTACGTGGATCCCGTCCGTGCAGCCTACGCCAACTTCGAAGCTCCCATTGCAGGAAGTCCTCCAACACTTGTGCACCGACCGCATCGACGGCGATACATTTTTTCTCAAGGTAATCAACAAACCGCTGCGCAAGCCACAAGTAGCGCCGCTGCATCGTTGCGGCATACCGCTCGACTTTTAGATGAACTTCAAATTCTTCCAATCGCGCTGCAGTTGAAGGGCATTGAATGGACATGAAGATCTCCTCGGAAGCCGAGGATCGCATACCCCCAATAATCGCTAGCGACATTCGCATTAAAGTGCTATAAATCCGCCCCGGGGCCGTCGCCTTCTCATTACCGAGTCCTTACGATTAGGCGAATAATCGGAAGCTTATGATTATTCGCCCGGAGAAAAATCAAAGCGGCCTGCCGGTACAGGCGGCTGGTATCCAATGTGGTGCCGGCGGCAGAACGCCGTCAATGCGGGATACGACAACTCTGCGCCCGCCGCCACCAGCTCCTCATGGACTCGCGCGAGATTCCCCTTGCACTGGTCGAATAGCTCCAGGATCTGGCGCCGGTAAGGTTCGGCTTTCTCGCGGCGGTGCAACTCCGGTACGGCGGTGGAGTTCGAGCGCACCACTTTGCGTACGGCCACACGGGAAATCCTCAGTACCCGCGCGATCTCCCGCTTCCCCACTCCCTTCGCATGCAGCTCCAGAATCGCGCTGCGTTGTGCTTGGCTCAACATGCGGTGTTTGCTCCGGTGATAGTTTTTCGTCGATGCGCTGCAGTTGTTTTTCAATCCGCTCGAGCTGCTGCCGCGCCGCCGCGCGTTGCTGGCCCTCCAACTCCTCCGCCCCAGCGCCAGCCAGCCGTCGATGGGCGCGGTTCACGATCGCGCTCACCATCTCTAGATCGCGGATCAGCTCCGCGGCGGGCCCGGCCGGGGCCTTCTCTTGCCTCCGCGTTTTGAAAAACAACGCAGGATCGTCCAGAATGCGTTGGCGGATCGTAGCCGATCCTCCTCGCCAGGCAGCATACAGCTGGCCGGCTTCGCGGGTATCGCAGTGGTGCTCGGCCAAGATGGCCGCCATGCGCTGGCAATCCTCCAGACTTTGCCGCGCCACTGGCACCAGAAATTTCATGGCCACCTGCGCCGCGATCTGGCCTTCGCGCACCTGCTGCTGGATCGCTTCCGGCAAAAGCTCCACCAGCGCCAGCCGCTGGGAAACCCACCGCACGCTGCGATCGAACCGCCGCGCCAACTCTTCTAGGCTGTAGCCGAAACGCTGCTCCAACTCCTCCAGCAGCCACCCCACCTCCAAGGCAGTCTCGTGTTCGGAGAATCGCAGCGAACGATCCAAGAGAACGGCCGCGGCTTCGCCCATGGGCCATTCCACGGCTTCCACCATGTCCCGACCTAGTTGGGCGAGTGCCGCGATCCGCTTATACCCATCGATGACTATGTACCGGTCCGCCTGATCTTCGGCCGCTACCACCACAATCGGTGCTTGCTGCCCGCATTCGGCTAGCGAAGCCAACAACCGCCGCTGTCGCGCCGGGTGGCGCACCCGCAAATGCTCCCACCGCAGCTCGAGTTGGTGAAACTCCAGTTGCATCGACAGGCTGAATGTAAAGCGAGCATGGTTGCTGATCAATATGTCCAGATTTAAATGCGCGCCTGTTTCCAGCGCCGTTCTCGCTCGCGGACTCGTTCCAGCGCGCGCCGGCACGAGGCGCAACAAAAGCGCTGCAGGGGACTTCGCCGCCGGCGCACGAACCGCTCGTAGCACCCCGGCCGGT
>JBPYDQ010000006.1:0-3896 GCA_051986135.1 Terriglobales bacterium
TTAACCGAACCTCCGCGTGGTCAATCGCATGGTCTCGGACGCGGCCCCTCGACGCGATTGGGTACCGAGCACCGCTATCTCCGAAGTTCCTCAGGGCGCAATGACTTTTGTCACAGGCATCGGCAAAGGCGCAGGGCAGCAAGCAAAATAAACCTGGTGAACGCGTGACAAAAGTCATCGTTCCGCGTCTCCGCCTCCGCTATGGTTAGAACGTAGCAATTTGCACCTCGATGAAGCGGGTTGCGAGGAGAACTACGATGAGCGTGAGCACGGCAAGAACGGTGCGCGAGTTGTCCCTAGAGAATCCGGAAGCCAGGCGCGTGTTCGAGAAAGTTGGGATCGACTACTGTTGCGGTGGAGGTAAATCGCTCGAAGAGGCATGTGCTGCGGGGAATCTGTCGGTGGAAGAGGTCCTCGATTCCCTGGAACTCGCTGAGAAAGAGGCCCGTGCCAAGCAAAAGGATCGGAACTGGCGGACAGAACCCTTGGCGGATCTAGTTGCGCACATCAATGGCACCCACCACAAATACACACGGGCGGAGATCGCGAGACTCGGGCCGCTGCTCGACAAGGTGGTTTCCGTGCATGGTAAGAACCACCCCGAACTGGAGAATGTCCGCGCCGCATTTTACGGGCTGGCGCAGGAACTAACCATGCACATGATGAAGGAGGAAGCTGTCCTGTTCCCCTACATCGTCCGCATGGAGGAAGCTGTCATCCAGAGGGAGCCGGTCCTGCCTCCACCGTTCGGCAGCGTGCAGAATCCGGTGGCGATGATGATGCACGAACACGACTCAGCTGGCGATGCATTGCGGACGATGCGTCAGGCCAGCGCCGGATACCTAGCGCCGCCGGACGCGTGCATCAGCTACCAGACGCTGTACCAGGCACTAGCGGATTTTGAGAAAGATCTACACCAGCACATCCATTTGGAAAACAACATCTTGTTTCCCCGCGCCATCGAGATGGAAAGCTCGCACTGAGGAAGAGGAACAGGAAGGTGGCGGCTTTAGCAACCCGCACGGAAGGCCAAGTCGGCCATGTGCTTTCCGCCGATGAGATTTTCGAGATTAGCCGCGCGCGGGAGAGGAGTCTCTCGCGCCTGCTGATTCTCTACATCACGACCGGCTTGGCATTCATGTTGCTGCCCGGCACCTTCCTGGGCGTTTGGAACCTGTTGGCGATCAGTGGCCATCGCGCCGCGGACTCGGTTTCAGCCGGCTGGGTGCAGGCGCACGGACACGCACAGATCTTCGGGTGGATCGGCACCTTCATCCTTGGCATCGGTTTCTACTCGATTCCAAAGTTGCGTCGCATGAATCCGTTCGCGCTGCGGGCAGCATGGACATGTTGGGTCCTTTGGACCGCAGGCATCAGCTTGCGGTGGCTCGCCGGCATCTACCAGTGGCAGTGGCGAGCAGTTTTGCCGTTCTCAGCAGTGCTGGAACTCACGGCCTTCCTCATTTTCTTTTCATCGGTCTCGGGGCACCGGCCGAAAGATGCTGGCAAGAAGTCATTGGAAAAATGGGTTTTGGTAGTGATCGCCGCATCCATCGGCCTGCTTGCCACGCTGGTGGTCAATTTCGGCACGACATTATTTCTGGCCGTGCGCGGCACCTCCCCCGACGTACCTGCCGCATTCGACCAGCGTTTCCTGGTGCTCGAAACGTGGGGCTTCCTGGTTCCGTTTGTGTGGGGTTTCAGTGCCAGGTGGCTGCCGGTTTTTCTGGGATTGCGCCCAACTCGCGAGCCATGGCTTCTCGGGGCACTGGGAGCAAACTCGATCGGCGTGCTGATCGCAATGGCAGGCTGGATCAGGCCTGCAGCCGCAGCGCTGTTTTCTGGAATGCTGATTTCGGTGTGCGCCCTGCGACTATTCGAGTCTGCCCAACAGCCGCCAAAGAGCAAGGGTGTGCACTCGAGTTTTCCAGTCTTTGTTCGGCTGGCATATCTCTGGGCCATTTCGGCGTCCGCGCTTGGAATATGGGCTTCGGTGATTCCGGACTCACATGGGATCTGGGGCGCATCCCGTCACGCTTTGACTGTCGGCTTTCTGGCCACAATGGTTTTCAGCATCGGACAACGAGTTCTGCCGGCATTCTCTGGCATGCGCTTGCTCTTCAGCACCAAGCTGATGTTTGTGTCGCTCGTGTTGCTCACAATTGGATGCTTTCTTCGTGTCAGCTCTGAAGTCATTGCCTACCAGGGATTCGGCAACTGGGCCTGGAAGTGGTTACCCGCTTCCGCAATTACCGAAATGACTGCTGTTACGGTTTTCGCGCTCAACTTGATGCTGACTTTCAGCAGCTGTCCTCCATCCTCGGAGACTCAACAACCCTCGAAATAACACAGAACGCGACGACCCGTCTAGCACACTAGAGACATAGCTCTGTCGTGGACAATCCTGCAGCACGTCGGCTGATAGGCCCGGGTCAGAGGCGCAACGACGCGGTTTTCGGCTTCAGTGCGGCGCCTCGACTTCGGGGAACTGGTTCCTCAGTCTGAAGAGATCCAGCCTCTGTTGTCATGGACGGGCCTATGAGAGTGTACGAAACCCGAACATATCCGTTTCCTCCGCAGGAAGTTCGCCTGATAGAGGATTTGGTTCGGCGCTGCCGTCCTGCAGTCGGTGTCTGCCCGGAGCACAGCTTCTCGCGTATGCTCTACGCGCAGAAGTTTATCCCGGTGCAGATCCGGAAATCGGATTTGGATCTGTCGAACTGATCGAAGAGGGCAAAGAGGATCCCGTCGTAGGAGCCGCCGGTTCATCCTGGCGGCATTTCACTGGTATGGTGAGAGCATTCGATTTGCTGCCACGAGCCGCCCTACTGGCCTCCAGCAGTTGCGTATCCCCACCAGGCGTTTCGCTACGGCAACGCAAGCGACGGGTTGCAGTTTCACAGCGAACCGGACCAGGACCTATGGACGGGGTGGACTGAGCACTTACCGTCTTGGAAGGACGTGACCTCGAAAGGATTCGATAGTGGGGGGAGAACTTCTGGATCGCTTCACGAAACCGACGCGTCGGCTTGGTAGGCTCGACCTGCTCGGCAAACGCGATTGGGATGCAGCCCGAACTGCAGCAGAAATGGGCATTTCTAAAGCTAGTCTCTCGGAGCACATTGCCCTGCTGAAGGGCACAACCATCGTCCATGTCCGACGCGAAGGTAAAACCGTCTATTTCTCACTGCCGATACCAGAAGTAAAGAGCGCGTGCCATGCCCCAGGCGTGCGCCCTAAGCTACAGCCAGCTTCCTCTTTCCGTTCTTCGGGAATCTGGGTGCAGATCATAGGCAATCATATGATATGAATGGCTGTCGGGCGATAGCAGCGGCGGTCGAGCTCTACAATTCGGCTATACGGACGTGGAGTTCCAGGGAGTTATGAGGACCGCACGCATGGCCATGACCACCACGGTGCTACCACGGCAGAGCCCTCATTTCCGGCGAACAGACTCGAGCGAGCGATGCTCTCGCAGTTCCCAACTGTATAGTCCGGCGGCCGGAAGCCTTACCCTTAGTGGCAAGCTGATCACGCCACGTTCCGGTCAGCGTGAGGGGGAAATCACGAAGTTTCTAGGTTCGCCCCGCCGTCAATACGAGGCTGTAAGGAACTCGCTTGCTTTCTCGTGGTTTGAGTATTCCCTGCTTCGCGAGAACCTCTTGTAGCTGATCTTGCGGCAGAGCCGGAACACCGCAATAGTCCGCACCGGTCATCGTTCTTGCCGCAACCACGGCATTAATCACCGACTCTTCCGAGGCATAGACCACAGCGCTAAACATCGGATCCACCTTCCAGCTTCAACTTTGTCTTGAACTAAGTAGATGCTTGCGCGAGCTGAGCGTTCTCCGCCTGGGCGCGATGGGCTTCGTGACTGCCTTCGAGGGTCATGTCGT
>JBPYDQ010000007.1:0-13539 GCA_051986135.1 Terriglobales bacterium
TAGCGACGATTTACGCGAATACGCCCGCGACTATTACCACCACGTCGAGAGTTCCCGAGTTATCTGGCGGAGTTTCGGAACCGGCTGCCTGAGGCGACTTCGCAACCCAGTACTGGGCAACATGGAGCCATTTCCTTGGACGAACTCGGCCTCACTCGATCAGTCGCTTGAGGGATTTCCGGGCTTCGCCGACCTGAGCCAGGCGGGTTTCGGAACCGGCAAAGTGAGAGAGAAACTCCTGGTATTCATTAAGGGCCTGATCGCGTTTGCCAATCCGCTCGTATAGTTGGCCCAGATAGTAGTGGGACAGGATTCCAAGTGCAGGGAAGCGCTCCGCCATGACATGACCGTTCTCCAAGTTGCGCTCGATTCGCAATACGGCGCGAAGCTCAGTTTCGGCTGATGAGTAGTCGCCGGTGAGCAGATGGGCGCGGGCTTTGAGGAAAAGAAGATAGGAGTCCTGGAAATCGGGAATGGATGAAGCGCGACTCAACGCCGTTTGCCCATCCCCGTTTTCGACTGCTGCGCTCATGTCGAAGTAAGTTTGCCGAACCTCAAGAGCCCGAGGCGCAATCCAAGGATGACTCAAAGCGTACCGCTTTAGACTCTCGTGTGCGGCGGATCTCTTTCCGGCAATGGTGTCGAAAAATGCTTCAGCCAATAGTTCCTCGCCATCGAGCTTATGTTGCCGGACAAAGGAAAGCGCGGACGAGCTCTCCCCCAAGAGAAGGGAGAGGAAAGCGAATGGCCGGAGTAAAGTCCCGGCAGCCTGGGTCTGTTTTGCGCGGCCCAGTTGGAGCACTCCCTCCCGATAACTGGCGAGCGCGCCTTCGAAGTTACCTCCCGTTTGCATGAACTGGGCCTGGAAGCCGGGAACATATAGGCGGGACAGGGAGGATGTGCGTTGGGCATATTGCTGGAAAGCAGCCTTGGCTACGTCGTTTTTTTTCTGATCAGTGTAGACGATGGCCAGCTTCAGGTACTCTCCGTAATCGCTGAAGTCCGGTTTCAGCTCGAGCACTTTGTGGTAGGCGGCAACGGCTTCGTCATCCCGGCCAGCGATGAAGAGTATGTCGCCGCGGCTGTCGAAGGGATTGGGATCTTTGGGACGAATGGCGATGTAGGCGCCATTTGAAGTCAGTGCCCCCGTGACATCACCCCAAAAGGCGAGTTCGTAGGATTGGAAGTTGAGCAGGTCTTCGCTTTTTGGGTCCAAGGCGAGCCCCTGTTTGAGAAGATCGAGAGCTTGTTCGCGCTTTCCGAAGTGGGACAACATGAAGCTCAAGACACCCCGGTCCATCGTCGAGCGGGGAAATTCGGACACCAACGCTTGGCGGGCGGCCAATTCGGCCTCCGGATCCTGGGACCGGCTGGCATTGAGGGCTTGCAGTGACAATTGTTCGTAACGCGGCAGGCGCGATTGCAATTGGCCGACCTTGACCGCAATCTCGGTGCCGCGTTTCAGGTCGCCCTGAAAGGTGTACTGGTCGGAAAGACGCAAATAGGCAAGAGCGAACTGGGGGTCTAAACCGACCGCCTCCCCCAATTCGCGGATGGCGTCGCTGGTGAGAAAGCGACGGGCATAGTCAATACCCAGCTGGTAGTGGCGATAGGCGTCTACGTTGGAAGTGGAAGCCTGTTCGATCTCGGGTGCTTTTTGCGGCAGGTCGGATGCGGGCAGGAAGCTGCCGGCGATGCTCGAGGTCAGCCGGTCCACCATCCAGAAGATACTTTGCACGTCCTTTCCTTCGAGTTTCTCGGAAAACAGGATTTGGCCGGTGCTGGTGTCCTGTGCGCGCACGTCAAGACGCAGTTGGGTAGGTCCTATCTTCAACAAGGCGCCGGTAATGTAAGCGTCGGCACCGGTGTCACGCGCGACATCTTGTGCTCTGGCGGGATCCAGCGATTTGCCATCCTTGCTCGCACGCTCGACCGCGCCCATCACGCGCTCAGTGGAAAGCACATCCAGACCTTTTATCTGGGCCAGGTTCGTAGTAAGCATGTCGGTGAGACCGTTGTCGAGCCAGTTGAGAGATTGATCCTGCGAAAGGTTGGAGAAGTAGAGAACGGCGATCGCCTTGTGGGCTTGACCACCCGCATGATGAGCGGCTCGCCCGCGGAGGAACCAGAAACCTGCGCCCGCCGCAGTGATCAGGGCGGCGACCGCCAATACCGTCACCCACGTGAGCTTGCGACCCAAGCTCGGGGTTTGGGCCCGACTTTTTTGTAATGATGGGGATAGCGTGGGTGAGGAGGACTTGCTAGAGATAGACGGGGCAGGGGTCGATTCCCTCGGTGGGGCAGTGACGGCCACCGGCGCTGGCGGCGAGTGCTCGACGGCTGCAGTTCCTCCGGACTCCGTGTCCCGCTTCAACCGCTGAAGATCGGCACGCATGTCCGCCGCGTGCTGATACCGCAGATTACGGTCTTTCTCCAACGCCTTGTTGATGATCTCCTCCAACTTCGGGGGAAGATCAGGATTGAGCCTCACGGGCGGCACCGGGGTCTTACGCAGGATCGATTCGAATATCTCCGCTGTACTGTCGCCGCGAAAAGGAAGAGTTCCAGTAGCCATCTCATAAAGAACGACACCAAAGGAAAACAAATCCGTACGCGCGTCCAGTTCTTTGGCCTTTGCTTGCTCGGGCGACATGTAAGCCACGGTTCCCAGGGTGCTGCCAGGGCTGGTCAGAGGCTCATCGCTAAACGCCGTCGCGCTGCCTTGCACGGCTTCCCCTTTGGAGGCGGCGACTTTGGCGAGGCCGAAGTCGAGCACCTTGGCGCGTCCACGCTTGGTGATGAAGATGTTTGCCGGCTTGATATCGCGGTGGATGATGCCTTCGCTGTGCGCGTTGTCGAGCGCATCGGCGACTGAAATGGCCACATCCACTAACTTATCAAGCTCCCATGGCCGGCCGTGGATCAGGTGCTTTAGAGTCTGACCATCGAGGAACTCCATGGCGATGAAGGGTTGGTTGTCATGCCGCCCGACTTCGTAAATGGTACAAATATTAGGATGGTTTAGGGCTGAGGCGGCTTGCGCTTCACGCTGGAACCGGTCCAGCGCCTGATGATCTCGGACAAGATCTTCGGGCAGAAACTTCAGCGCAGCGAAGCGATGAAGCATGCTGTCCTCGGCCTTGTACACGACACCCATCCCGCCACCGCCCAACCTTGCCAGAATGCGGTAGTGCGAGACAGTCTGTCCGCTCAGGGTATCGCTATCTGTCACTATCGAGGAATCTTATGTTGCGTGCCGGAAGCGAGTCAATGAACCTGAGCAGCTTGCAATTCGGATCCGAGCACCGGAAAAACGAGCTCCTCATCGAGGTCCGAGCGTCGGGGTAGGAAAGTTGACTCAGGCCTTGCGCTCGGGAAACTGCGGGAGAGGAGATCACTTCAGCAACATTCGCGAGTTGGTTAACAGGCTTTCTAGACGTGGTTGGTGGCAGCGTGGATCTGGGTAGGTCTCGACCAACAATTGAGCACGCTTGGTTATGACCGGTTTGTGAAGACCTGACACCCAGCCACACGAGCATTTCTGTCTTGCCGCAAAAATTCTGACCTGCTCGATCACAGCGTGACACCGCGTTCAGAATGCCGGTAATTGCTTCTCGGATTCCGCTGCATAAGGATTCTCTATCGCGGTACTCAGCTTTGGCGCCGAACGGGGAGCTGCCGATAATTTGGGCGATGTTCTCGGCGGATGCGCAAACCACGCGGAATCTTGACCAGTTGCGATGCTGGCGAGGTCCGGGCCTGATGAAGTGTACAATCGATAGCTTTCTGTTGGTTCCTCCCTGCAATTACTCGGGGCTTCTAATGGAGGTGGCGATTGCGCGGGTGCACACGGAAAATTGCCCAACTCGGTAAGCAAAGAACATTTCTTACGGCGCCTCGGAAAAGCTGGCCAAGGTAAGACACAGAGAAGTGCCGACGACAAGCTGTTGGTCTCAGGAATCCATGTTGTTTCACAGGGGTGGAGAATGCTTTCCAGGAGAATGCGGTTCTGGTTGACGTGGCTTTTCCTATTTGTGACAGCCGTTTCTTTTTTTGCTCAAACTTCTTCATCCGTTCTTTTGGTGCTGGAGAAAAATGATAGGTCTTTGGCCATGGTTGATCCACGCACTTTGAAGATAATTGGGCGCGTTTCGGCCGGCTACGACCCCCACGAGATCGTCGCTTCCGAAGATGGCAGATTTGCTTACATTTCCAATTACGGCGCCTTCGGCGATCCGCAACACACGCTTTCGGTCGTGGATTTAGTAGCGAAGAAGCGACTACCGGTGGTGGAACTCGGCGCCTTGCGCGCGCCCCATGGCTTGGCCATGGTGAACGGCAAAGTCTATTTCACGGCGGAAGGCAGCAAGGCAATAGGACGCTACGATCCGGTGAGCCGGCGGGTGGATTGGACCCTCGGCCTTGGCCAGAACCGCACCCACATGCTGGTTGTTACCAGGGATGAGAGCAGGGTTTTTACCTCGAACGTCAATTCCAACAGCATTAGCATTCTTGATCGCGATAAGAATGGGGATGCCTCGGGATGGATTGAGACAACGATTTCTGTGGGCAATGGACCGGAAGGGTTCGACGTATCCCCGGATGGCAAAGAGTTGTGGGCAGCGAACTCGCATGAGGGAACGGTCTCGATTATCGAGCTGCTAAGCAAGAAGGTGACACGGACGCTTGACCTTCATACGAAGATGGCAAACCGTCTCAAGTTCACCCCCGACGGTAAGCTAGTTCTCATCTCCGACCTCGGAACGGGCGATCTGGTTGTGCTCGATGGCGCGACTCACAAGGAGGTGACGCGCTTAAACCTGGGACATGGTACGGCGGGAATCCTGGTCGTGCCCGACGGTTCGCGCGCGTACGTGGCTGTAAGTCCAGACAATCGGGTTGCCGTTTTCGACCTGAGAAAGCGGTCGCTTGCTGGGCGCATTCGAACCGGCAATGGCCCCGATGGTATGGCCTGGGCATCGGCGAAGCCATAAGACATGAAAAGGAAACACCACGCCGCTAGCCTGGCTCACTCAAATCCCTTCCTGCTTTTGACCTTACAGCACGGCAAGCAAGATTTATTGTTGCGGCTGCTGCATCTGGTCGGGAGGCTGGTTGGGCATCGGCATGCCCTGCTGTCCAAAGCTCCCATTGTTGGGCAGCGGAACCCCCGGGGCACCTTGTCCCTGTCCAGTCCCCGCGGGCACGCCCTGTGCGGGATTGTTGCCCAGCAAATTGGGTTGTGCGGGAGTATTCAGCAGGCCGCCGCGGTCGCTGCTCGGGTCGTAGATAAACATCCAGTCTTTGTAGTGATTCTTCTTGTTGAACTCGCGGATGGATTTCTTCTTGGAGGTGCTGGCTACACCGATGATCGGAGCGCCGCCAAATACTTGAGCATTGGGGTTTGCGCTATCGGTCATCTGCGAGACCGGTTGCATTGGGTTGGACGTGTCATCCGGGTTTGACTGATTCGTTTGTCCCGGCTGATTCACGCCCCCGGGCTGGCTGGATCCTGCCTGGTTGAATCCTTGATTGCCGAAAGCTTGATTGCTGAATCCTTGATTGCCGAAAGCTTGATTGCCGAAAGCTTGATTACCGGCAAGCGGATTATTGGAGACCCCTTGCATATTGCCGTTAGCCGCGATACCGCCCGGCTGATTACCGGCGGCTACGGCTCCCGGAATGCCCGCACCGCCGAACATCATTTGAACCTCTCCAAAGTGCAGAAGCTTGAAGTCTTCGCCGGTAATAGGGTCTTTGTAGTGCTTACGCAGAAAACGAAGGTTGTTGAAGTTGTCGAGATCTTCCAGACGAACGGGGTAGCGCCCGGTTCTCTTGTAGAAGTGCTGAACGGCGCGCGCGTACTGCACGCCGCGATGAATGAGCTCTTCCTCCTGGTCGCGCTTGAGTTGCTGCGTGATTTGCGGCGCGATGGCGACCAGACTCAGTATGACCAGGGTCACCAGGAACATCAGCGTGAGCAGGATGTAGCCTTGCTCGCTGCGAGCAGGTGACCGTCGTCGAAATTTGAGAGCGGAGGTCATTGATAAATCTGTAATTCGTAATCGAGTAATTCTGTGAGGTTAAAACTAACCCACTCCTCATGCGAAACGGCGAGAGAAGTTAAATTACGGAATTACGAATCAGATTACCCCATTCGAAATCCTTCCTCATCCCTGTGTCAGCGGAATCTGCTGAGTATTGTTGGTGAGCACGTCCTGAATGGTGACCGAGGCAGGCGCGATCTGGACGACTTTGTAGCGGCGGTCCACAATATCGCCCTCGCCAGCGATAAAGACGTCTTCGCCCTTCGACAGAAAAATTTTTTTGGCCTCTCCCGGCTTGCTGGCGAATCCGAAGAACTTCAAGTTGATCGGCGGCGGCGGCGGCGGTGGCGGCGGTAGATTATCCTTTGGCGGTTCCGTAACCGGGGAAGCAATTGGCTTTGGAATCTCTTCTTCCGCGGTGAATATATTGCGACCCTTGCCCGTGTATTCCATGTTCTCGCTGGATGCAAGCAGCGTCAGCCGGAGCGTCGGATCCAGGGAAGGTGGAGACGGAGGCTTTTTGTCGGCTGATCCGCTAGAGTGTTGGCTTGGCCGCGATGGCCGCGTAGCAACCGCAGTCGGCGGGTTTATGACGGGCGCATTTGCAGCCACCGGCGGTGAATTTCCACCCGACAGCGATATCACCAGATACCCGATGGCGAGAACCGCCAGGCCGCTCAGGATTATGGCGGCCATGGTCTTCTTGCGATTTTCAGTTCCTAGATTCACTTACGCGCTAGTCCTCAAATAGCTTTCCAGTTTCATCTGCAGCTTCACGGTACCGCCCTGCGCATCGCCCAGCACCACCGTATTGACCAGGAAGAATGTTTTACTACGTTCCAGGGCATTGATGAAGCGCACGACATGCAAGTAATCACCCTGACAGTTGGCCTCCATGAAGACTGGCGTGAGACCGATCGGTTCAGGATCCTTGGTTTCGTACTTCACCTGTCCGAGTTTCACCCCATTTTCGGCGGCGATTTTTCCCATCTCGTCGGAAATGACGGATTCATGCGTGGGGAAGCGCTCGCTGTAGAACTGGTTGATTTGGTCCTTCGCCAGCGCGACTTTTTTGTCCAGTCCCCTCAGCGGCTCCACTTGCTTGGTCTTCTGCCGCAGTTCCACCGTGAGAGCGTGCAACTCCTCTTTGCGGGACGCGCTGGAGCCAACCAGGGGGGACAAAAGCAGGACGCCTGCCACCGCGCTGACGCAAAGCATGGTGATGATGGCCAGCTTGAGCTTGCGCCGGGTCTGTCTCAGATCGGGCATTATTTCTCCGCTTGCGGCGCGTCTGGCGCGTACAGCGCGCTAATGTTGAATTCCACATTATCCCCCGGGGTTTGCGAATTCGTCTGAGCGTTCTCGCTATTGACCACGGGCTGGCGAAAGCGAGGCGACTCCTCCATGCGCTTCACCAGGTCAAGGGCGCGCTCCCGGGAATCGCCCGCCACCGTCAGCTTGATTTGTAATTGCTCCTCCTCGGTGATCTCGGGATGGATGGATACTACGTGCAGGCGCGCCGGCATAACCTTCTCCAGATCCGCGAAAACCTGCGTCCAGGAAAAAGCTTTGCGTTGGATTAACGCATTCAGGAACTGGGAGCGATCGCGAATATCGCGGTTCTGCGGCTGATTTAAGAAAGCCTCGGCGTGAGCCCGCTCTTGATCACGTTTGCTGATCTCGGCTTTGATCTGATTGCTCAT
This sequence comes from Terriglobales bacterium, assembly GCA_051986135.1. GTDB lineage: Bacteria > Acidobacteriota > Terriglobia > Terriglobales > Acidobacteriaceae > Gp1-AA122. The sequence goes on from JBPYDQ010000007.1 coordinate 7,751, forward strand.
GCGGACATCCTGCCGGGCGTACACAAAACCCATGACGGTTTCCGCCAGCAGCGCCGCAGTGAGAATCGCGAGCAAAGCTACAAGGGTTCCCCAGCGCATCCAGAAGAAGCGAGCGTCTTCGTAGGGTTGAGTGGCGAGATTTACATCAATTCGCATAGTTAGGAGATAAGCGCCCCCACCAGCGCGGCCATGCGGTAGCGTGGAACCGAGGTGCCGGTCGCGCTACCCAGTTGGGCACCGGTGATTAGCTCCTTCACCTCGGCGTTGGTTTGTCCGGCCAGAGCCGAGGCAGCACCACTCGATTCGGGTAGTCCGGCTACGAAAATGTGCTGGATACTCAGATTGTAGGTGTCCTGAAAAAATACGATGGAAGGATAGACTTCCTCGGCCAGTTGTTCTCCGCTGATGCTGGTGCCGCGGGTGTTCTCCAGCGTGCGAAACAGCAGCATTTGGTTATTATCGAGAATAGCGATGCCAATGGTGCGGGCATCGACTTTGACCACCAGAGTCGGACGGCTGGAGTCGGCTGCGCCGAGCGCCGCCAACATGGATGGCAACACTACGCCAGGGGTATAGCCGGCGTCGCGGAACGCGGCCTCGTAATCTTCAATCACGCTGGACAATGCGACGGCGGCGATGGCCCGTACGCCTTGTCCATTGGTTTGCGCGTGGTAGGAGACTTTGGCCTTGTCCACGTCGAAGGGAAGCGATTTCTTCAGCCGAAAACGAACCACTGCTTCGGCCTCCTGCTTGTTGGTGGGCAGGGCATCGAAGTCGAGAAGCACTACCCGGACGGCGGCATCGGGCAGAACAGCGATTACGTCGCGTCCACGGCCGCCCACCGATGCCAACGCCTCCCGAATTGAACTGGATACCTCGTCGCGGCGCCGCAGGTTGGGCTCGATCAGATCGGGAACAACAGTGCCCATGGGGAGATCGTGTCCCGAATACGCCTCCAAGGTGCCGCCCTTGTCCGCGCCGCGCGCGGCAAAAACCCGGTCTCCGGCAATCTCGCAAGCGAGCTTGGGACGGGGCGCGGATTTTAGGTTAGTCGTCATTCAGTCGTCACCCTAGCAAGCAGCTCAGCTGTTCAACTTCTGTTCCCCAGGTCACCAAGCGGAACCGAAGGCCGACAGCCAGGTGCTGAATACTTCTATCTGGTGGCCTCGATAAAGGTAACCTTATTGATCTCTTTCAACGTGGTGATGCCCGCACGCACCCGGTCCAATGCGGATTCACGCAGGAAGCGCATGCCCTGTTCGCGGGCGGCTCGCCGAATCTCCGACGTTGGCTTCCGCTCGAGTATCATCTCGCGAATGCGGTCGCTTAAATCGAGCAGTTCGTGAATCGCCGTACGTCCGCGGTAACCCGTACCGGCGCACTCGATACATCCTGGGCCTTCGTAGAACGTCACTGTATTCCACTGCATGGGATCCAATCCGCTGGCTTCCAGAACGTCGGGTGGATAGTGAACCGCACTACGACAGGAATTGCAGATCATGCGCACCAGTCGTTGTGCCAGGATGCAGTTCAGTGCGGAGACAAAGTTATAGGGTTCGACGCCCATGTTCAGGAAGCGACCTATGACGTCGACGACGTTGTTGGCGTGCACAGTGGTGAACACCAGGTGTCCGGTCAGGGCAGCGTTGATGGCGATCTGCGCCGTTTCCATGTCGCGGATTTCGCCGACCATGATCTTGTCCGGATCGTGGCGCAAGATCGATCGCAGTCCGCGGGCAAATGTCAGTCCCTTTTTCTCATTGACCGGAATCTGTGTAATGCCGCGAAGCTGGTATTCAACCGGATCTTCGATGGTAATGAATTTGTCTTCATCGGTTTTGATCTCATTTACCGCCGCATACAAAGTGGTGGTCTTGCCGCTGCCCGTCGGTCCGGTGACCAGCACCATCCCATAGGGCTCGGAAATATAGCGGCGGAATTTCCGCAGATCCTCCTCGGCGAAGCCGACTACGTCGAGGGTCAGCGTGCGGAACTTCTCGCTCATCGATTCCTTGTCGAGGACGCGCAGTACGGCATCTTCGCCGTGAATCGAAGGCATGATGGAGACGCGGAAATCAATGGCGCGCCCGTTGTATTTCACGCGGAAGCGCCCGTCCTGGGGTACGCGGCGCTCAGAAATATCAAGCTCGCTCATCACCTTGACCCGCGAAATGATTGTGGAATGGTGTTCCCTGCCGATGGGCGGCATGGCCTGGGTGAGGACGCCGTCTATACGAAACTTGATGGACACTGAGTCATCGCGCGTTTCGATGTGAATGTCACTGGCACGTCGCTGCAGGGCGGTAAAGATTGTCGTATCGACCAGGCGGATGATGGGGCTGGTATCGCCCACGGCGGTGAGCTTATCAATGGAGATGGTTTCGTCGCCCGACTCATCTTCGCGAATGACATCGAGGGTAAAGCCCTCGCTGGCTTCTTCCAAAACCCGCTTGGATTGCTCGGTCTTCTTAAGAATGTCGCTGATTTGTTTCAGCGTCGAAACCTTCGTGACAATGCGCTTACCCAGCAGCAGGCTGATCTCGTCGATCATCATCAACTGGCTGGGGTCGGCGATTGCGACCGCCAGCTTCCCGTCGCGCGTCTCCTCCAAGGGGACGAAGTTATAGCGGAACATCAAATCGACAGGGACCTTTTCGAAGAGGTCGTGATGCAATTGGAAATCGTTCAGATCGACGAACTCGCAGCGATAGCGGCGCGCGATATCCTTGGCTTTGTCGAGTTCGTCAGCAGCATTCACCGACGCCACACGAGCGCCGTTGCCGCCATTTGTCACCACCGACTTCTTGTCGTGCATTGCCATATTCACATCCAGGTCTCAGCCCCCGGGTATCAAGATCTCTGGCTGAGACCTGTTAGCCGAGAACTGCCAACTATCATCAGTGCAGTCCACCGCCCAAACTGAACAGCGGTAGATAGAGCGACACCATTACCGTGCCCACGACCAGCGCCATAAAAATCAGAATCACTGGTTCGATCAGAGCCATAGCGGCGCCTAGCGCCGTTTGCACATCTTCCTCATAAAATTCCGCAACCGAGGTGAGCATGCCGGGTAAGGCTCCGGTCGACTCGCCGACTTCGATCATTTCGACAGCCAGAGGCGGGAAAATCTTCTGATCTTCCAAGCTCCTCGAAAGGCCCTTGCCTTCGCGCACCTGAACCGTTGCTTTACCAATGCCGGTTACCACCTTGCGGCTGGTCATCGATGAACCCGCCGTCTCCATCGCAGGTACTAACGGCAGTCCACCTTGGAGCAGGGTCGAGAGCGTGCGGGCAAACGTCGCGACCTGTTGTTTCAGAAGAATCGTCCCAAGCATCGGTATGCTCAGTACTGCGCGGTCAATCTGCGCAGCGCCACTGTCGGTGTTCTTCCATCGCCAGATGATAAAGAACAAAACCGCAAGCGCGACCAGGATTAGCAGGACGTATTTCCGGGTGAAGGTTCCCACCGAGAGCATGATGAGCGTGATGGTCGGGAGCTGGGCATTCAAATTGGAAAACAGGAGCGCAAACTGCGGCACCACGTAAGTGACTAGAAAACTGAGAAGGACGACAACGGTGACGATCAGCAGTGCCGGATACACGAGAGACACGGCCAGTTTTTTCTTAAAGGACTGCGTCATTCTCTGATAGGTAATGTACCGCTGTAACACTTCCTCCATGTTGCCGCTCTTCTCGCCTGCCATCAGGGTGGTGGTGTACAACTTGGGAAAGATTCCTTGTTGAGCAAAGGAGTCGGAGAGCAACTCGCCGCTCTTGACTCGGTCACGAACGTTTTCCAGGACCGTACGGAAATACGCGTTGCTCTGGCGTTTGATGAGCAGTTCGAGGGAGTTCAGGATCGGAAGTCCGGCATGAATGAGCGTTAGAAACTGCTGGTTGAAGATAACGAAATCAGCCTGCTTGATCTTCCGCCGCCGTCCGAGTCCCACCTCTCCGCCTGCCAGCAACCCCCTGGGCTTGACCGAGTAGACGAGAAAACCCTGCTGCGTATAGCGATCGCGCACCTCCGCCTCGGAGTAGCCGTGCTCCAATTGCTGTAGAGTGCGGCCGCGCTCATCAGCCACTTTTATGACGAATTCCGCCATTTTGCTCGCTTAACCCTGCTCTGGACCCCTTCTCAGTTTACCATCGCTCCTTGCGCTTGCCGGCCTTAATGCTCGTAGAACCAACGACTTGCGGTATCAACCGCGCTAACAACTTCGAACCTCGGGGCCCCCTTATTGACCGAGATCGCCTTCAATCGTCTCAACTCCCGGGGGAGGTTCAAAACGGAAGCGTTGGTCGGCAACCTCGACGTTCTCCTTTTGGTCGCTGAACCGGTATTCCGTCGTAGCATCGTCGGTACCCTGCAGGATGATTCGTACAATGCGTTTGTCTGGCGTGATCTCCAGCAAGACTTCGCTGACCTGGTCTTCCATGCCGCTTGGCACGCCCCGTAGCACCACATGGTCCGGACTAAGGGGTTCGACATCCACAGCCAGAGAGAGCCCGCGCAATTCCTTTTCGAGCTTAGTCTTTCCGAGGAGAAATCCCAGGGGAGACCTCAGATCCTCCAATTTCCTAAAGGGTTCCTTGCGCGCTTGTCGCTCCCCAGGCACATAAAACCAGGCGTTTACCCCATCGCTGAGGAACAACTTCTCCTTGGGAGAACGATATTCCCAACGCATCTTGCGGGGTTTTTTCAGCCATAGCGTACCCAGCTCGGTGCGATCGAGGCCATTACCGCGGTAGGACTCGGTAAATTCCATCTGCAAAGAACGCAAGCGGTTGTAGTGCTCGTCAACAGCTTTTGCAATTCGATGGACATCAGGTACCGCGCCGGGAACCGCGCTCAAGGCGAGCAATCTCGAAACCGACATCAGCAGGAACAGCGACGCGAGCTTTACTTTCACCAGCTGAGGTTCACCTAGTAATTTGATGTGGCCGGCACTCAAAAAGGAGGTTTATTCCTCAAATATTTACAAACCCGTGACGAAGGTTGCATATTGCTGCCTTCGTTCGATTAATTGCATCCCGGTTTTCGTCGCCAGCACCGACTCCAGCACCGGGTTGTAATAGATAACATAGAATGCGCGCGGGTGCTCCCTCAATGAAAGCATTAACTTGGCTAAGACTTCCTCAAGTACCGGTTGGGGAAAGGGATTGAACAGGAACAGAACCGTGGGATGATTGGGGAACTCAAAGCGGCGCGCGTCACCCCATATGGACTGGACGCGATCGCCAACGCCTCCCTTATAGACTCGGATGTTCTCATGAGCGATATGATGAAGCTCAGGCAGAAGCTCCACGCCGATAACCCGTTGGAATGGGTAATCGGAGGCCATCAGCAGGGTCCGTCCTTTTCCTGAGCCAAGGTCAACAAAAATGAATTGAGAATAGTCGATTTCGAGTCCATCGATCATCTGGTGAAAGGCTTCGGGTTGCGTAGACTGATAGGCGGAGTGGAAGACGCCAAGAAGCCGGCTGCGAAAACTGACCGTTCCTTCCGTAGTGTCGACGCGGTGCTCCCAGTCGTAGTCAATGTCGCTGTATCGTTGTCGACGGCGCTCGGGAGTCGAGTCCCGCAGGAAATCCCACATTTGTTCCAGGAAGAAGCCTGATGCGCGCAGAAAACCAAGCTGGTGAATGTTATCCGACCACCAGATCCGCAGGCTGCGGGCAAGCGTGACTCTGGGTTCAGGCACTGGAAAATATTAACGGAGTCTCGGGGCTTAGCTTGCCTCAGGCAAGCGGAACTAATTATAGGCAGCTCGATAACCCTTCTGAAT
>JBPYDQ010000008.1:0-10990 GCA_051986135.1 Terriglobales bacterium
AAAAGGTACACGACACGCGCCACGCTCCAAAGAGCGTACGGCATGGACCACTCTGCCAAATCCGTTGGAGCTGATTGTTCTCTCGGTCAAGCAGACGACGGCGCGTTGCTGTCCACCTCAAAGTACCCAGAGCGTTACCCTGCGTGCTGGTCGCATGTGGCGTCTTATTCCCGGCGAGATCGCGGTGGTCCGGCCGCGCAAACAATTGAACTACGCCGGGAATGCATATTTATCCGGCCTCATTGAATCCACACGGATCGATGCCAGGGCGCCGGGTTCCTCCCACCGAAGCTCGACGTTCAGGGAAATTGGGATCGGGCAGAAGAATATTGGGGAGAACCCGGCGTCGATCGTTAAATGTGCCAAGCCTCAATTCGAGATGGAGGTAATATCTCCGGGAGCCGATCCGGATGATCCGTTTTCAGACCCGATCACGGAATCCAACGACCAGAAGGACGCTGGCGATATCTCAGGCGCACGAAAGATACTGATGGAACTTTGCCATTACGATCTCCGGTGCCTCGACGCTCATGCTCATCTTGGCAACGTGGTTTTCGAGCGGCCAAAGTACGCGGTTCGGCACTGGTTTTCGGATTGGCGAATTATCACTGGGAGCGAGGTTTGACGGAGCACTGCCCTGGGGCTGGATCGATAATCGCCCATTCCTGCGCTGCATGCATGGCTTCGGATTGTGTCTTTGGCGCTTAGGCCGCTTCGACGAAGCCAGCTGTATTTTTGATCGGATGCTCTGGCTGAATCCCACCGACAATCAGGGGGTACGATCCCTTATCGATGACATTCACGCCAAGATTTCATGGGAGACAGCGGAAGCACGTCAAGGCAATCGCTACTGCAGCAACTCCGCTTCCTAGCTTGAGCGGCCAGGCCGATTGCGTTGCTTACCTCGCAGGCGCTTAGCTGTAGAAAACCAGGCGCCCTGGCAGCTCGACTCTGCCCCGATGAGCCTCTGGTTTGGGGCACCCAATCTGGGGCACCCATAAAAATGAATGAGAGCTTCCGGCAGCGATTACCTGAGTTTATAGCGGTTGAAAAATCAGTCCTTTGGCTGATTTTCTTTGTTTCGGGACCAGGGGGGTCGGAGGTTCAAATTCTCTCTCCCGACCAATTCATTCTCGGTCCGGCCCGGACGGTCCGGCACACACTCAAAAAGCCTTACATCTGTCGGTTCCTACGCAGTTGCTACCCTCGGGAGGGGTTCTTTACCGTATCGGTATCCGTATGCCGAGAGGTTTTCACACTCCTTTTCTTTCGAGAGTGCGTCGGTCTCGGTTCCGCTGATTCTGAATTTCGGCAGGAGCGGCTACGAAGTTGTCTGATGCGCCAAAGTTGAGCGCTGGTGGCCTTGATCGCAGTGGCATTTAACGCCAATCTTTCCTTTGCCTGAAGTTAAGGCCTCGCCAGCTCCTGTGTGCTCATTTGACATGCCCATTTCAGACACGTAAGATTCGCTGCCATTGAGACTTGGCCGTTTGCCCATCGGCTACGTTGATGAAACGCAGGTTCTGTTACGTTGTCGCGCTTTTCATTTTGCGGTCCCTCTCGCTTGCAATTTCGGACCGCACCCTGGAGTTTGAAACCACGCAGGTAACCGCTCCCGATGTAGCCCTTTCTCCTGATGGTCAGACGCTTGTGTTTAACATGCTCGGCCACCTCTTCAGTCTGCCCTCAAGCGGTGGCACAGCCAAGCAACTGACGTTCGGGCCCAATTATGACAACGAACCGGTGTTCTCGCCTGACGGGTCGCAGGTAGCCTTCACATCTGACCGCGACGGAAGCGACGGGAATATTTTCGTTTTGGACTTGAAGAGTCACCACCTCGTGCAGCTCACGCACGAAGAACGTGCCGGACGGCCGACATGGAGTCCGGACAGCAAATTCATGGTCTATTTGCGATACGCCCGCCAGACTCTCGCCGGACGGCCTGCCGTGGTCTGTCGAATTTCTGTTCAGCGGGGGCAGCCCGAGGTGCTGAGCGCTCCTGCCAGGCGCATCGGTGCGCCTTTTAATCTGTCCGATGGGCGACTGGCCTGGCCGGTGATCGAGCAGGACCATGCGTCGGATAACTATGTCACACGCATCGAGGCGCTTAGCTCTCAAGGTACGGTCTCGACGTTGCGAACGATACCCGGTCTGGTCGATCGCGTGCTCTCCAGCCCCAGCGCTGATGGACTCTATTGCCATCGCGAGGTAGGCAACCGATGGATCCCCAGTGCTGAAGATGTCATCTTCGTGCCCACCCCGGCCCAGTCCGAGAAAGAAGTCGTACCGGTTTCCTCGCTCGGGCGATTCGCTCTCGCGGCCGATGGGAAGAGCCTGTATCTCGGCGACCGAGGACGCCTGTGGAAAGTTCGTCTCCCAGCCAGCGGCAGCCAGGCCCTGGCATTTCTCGCTCACGTGAAGCTTGAGGTTCGGGAAATTTCCAAACCTCCAAAGCCTTTGGTCCCGGAAGGTAATACCGTGCGGGTTATCCTGACCCCGCGATTGTCCCCCGACGGGCGCACACTCGTGTTCGGTGCCGCCGGTTTTCTCTGGCGGCAGCGCCTCGGTGCCGGCGAGCCAGCGCAGCGGATCTCGCAGGACACCGCACTGGAAGCGGAACCAGCCTTTTCTCCGGACGGGCGCCAACTAGCGTTTGTGCACACTGAACACGGCGAGGACTCGGTGCGGCTCCTTGATTTGACCAATGGCCAGAGCCGGGTGCTCACCTCCGGCCATAGCATTTCGGAGTTAGCCTGGAGTTCGGACGGGCAGCGTCTCCTAGCTGTCGTCAGCGTAGGCTTTGACCAGCACGTTACGGCCTTCAACGTCTCGGACGGACGGAGTGAGCAGCTCGCCGATGTAGGGTCCTGGTCGCCTCGGCCACAACTCTTTGCCGATGTCCAGGCGCTCTATTATTCAGCAGATACTACGGGAGTTGGCAACCTCTATCGCTTGACACTCTCTAAGGATGCGAAGCCCGAGCAGATCACGCATTTTTCCCGTCATCTCAGCGACGGGCGTATTTCGCCTGACAGAAGATGGCTGGTGTTTCGGCGCAACCGCTCGATCTTGGCGGCTCCGCTTACGAACAGTTCGATTGAGGACGCCGACGTTCACGAACTCACCGCCGAAGGCGGCGACTCCTTCGCACTGACACCTGATGGATCCTCCGTGATCTACGCCGTCGGACGGCACGTTTGGCGGCAGCCGCTGGCCGGGGGCACGCGACAGGAAATTCCGGTGGCTCTGGATCTTTCGCGCCCGGCCCCCCCTCCTGTCCTACTGCGAGCTGTCCGCGTGCTCGATCTGAATGCCGGAGGCTTTGGTCCACCCACGTCAGTGCTAATCGAGAAGGGCCGCATCGACTGGATCGGCAGCGAACTTGGTCACCGCCTGCCCCAAGGCACGACTGTAATGGACGCCACCGGTCGCTTCGCAATCCCCGGATTGTTCGATCTCCACGTCCACTCCGTCGGCGCAGATGAGGAAGCCTTCTTGGCATATGGAGTGACTTCGCTGCGTGACACTGGCGGTGGACTCGCCTCGCTCAATGCCATGCAGGACCGCGGCGAATTCACTAGCCTGCCGGTGCCGCGCTACTTCTATGCAGGAGAGATTTTTGAGGGCGAGCGTCCCTACTGGGGAGATGCCTTTCTGCAGATTGACAACGAGCAGGATGCGCGCGACTACGTCCGGCGATTCAAGCAATCGGGTGCCAGCTTCATCAAGGTCTACCCTTCGCTCTCCTGGCGCTTGACAAGATCCGCCGCCGATGAGGCTCAGCGGCTCGGACTACCCGTGGTCGGCCACGGCACCAGCTTGGAGGAAATCATCAAGAGCGTCACTCTGGGATTTTTCTCCCTGGAACATGCCACCCCCGTTTTTGATGATGTGCTCCAGGTGCTCGCCGCATCCGGCACGCGCTGGGATCCAACAGTGGCCGTGATGGGTGGTGATTCCCTGTTATTGAGGGATGAGCCCGACCGACTCACTGACAGAAAGTTCAAGGCCTTCACGCCCTCGTCATACATCGACTTCGCCATGTCCGGCGGCTATAACAAGGATGTCGCCACCGACACCCTTCGCGGCAGCCTCTCCGCGCAACTCCGGACCATTGGGCGTGGCCACCACGCAGGGGTAACGCTCTTAGTGGGTACTGATGCCCCCAACCCGGAATGCTTCTTCGGATCATCATTGCACTGGGAACTAGCGCGCTTCGTCGAGGCGGGGCTCTCCCCGCTCGAGGTGCTCCGGCTCACCACTCAAGGTGCGGCAGCAGCGGTTGGAGCGGAAGATTTGGGCATCCTCGCGTCAGGCAAGGTTGCTGATCTTGTGTTGCTAGAAGCCAATCCCCTCGAAGACATTCGCAACACTGAGACCATCTGGCGTGTGGTCAAAGGAGGCTGGATTTTTGACCCGGAGAAGCTGCAACGCACGTCGAATCACCCATCATCGTCGGAAAAGGTAGATCCTAATTAAGCAATCGACGGCAAGCACAAGGGGTGAGAGAAATGCCTGCGTAGCTTCGTTGATTCCCCACGCCTGGTACCTCACATCCCCCTACCCGATCTGACTCTTCACAGAAGGTCGAGCGCGTAAACTTCCTGAACGCTGCGATCGCGGATCACGACCGGCGCATTATCAGGAGTCAGCCCCGCAAAAATGTCTACAACCTGTGGGAGAACCTTGAGGATCAAGACGGGCTCCAGGACACAGTCAGCGATTCTCACGCGGCAAAGTCTCACGACACCACCAGAGCTCTCGCGGAGATAAACAGGCTGACACATTCAGCGTTTGCTGCGCGACCACGTTCCAAAACTCGGCCGCAATGGTAAGCAGCCCAGCTGCATTACACACAAAATCCCCGCGTCTCAGGTAGGGTTGTTGCGATTGACGGGAGGAGAAGAAGGGAATGAGCACGGCACAGGAACCCACCAAGAACAACAGCGTGCCGGTACGCGCGCTCGTGAACCGTCAAGTGCAAGCGTGGGAAAAGCGCGATTTTGCCATCGCCGCCGACGATTGGCTACCGAACGGAGAGTTGTTTTCTCCAGGAGGTCACGTGGTCAAGAAGGACATGCAGCGCGCGATCCTGGACTATTTCAAGAATTTCACTGATCTGAAGGTCACAGTAAACGAGATGTTTCTCTCCGAGGACGGAACCAGGCTGGCTATCCAGTGGGACTGGACCGTCACTCGCAAGAAAGACCACAAGAGAGTGACGACCCATGACGCTATCCTGGTACATTTGGTTGGAGGAAAAATCGCCACCTGGAATGAATACTTCGGGCGAGTGGTCTGAGCGCTTTCGGTCCGAACCGTAGTATCCCACGTACCTCAGGTTCGCGGGAATATGGGTGTGGCTATTTGCATTTTTCTTCGCTTACGTGGTCTTTTCGACACTCAGTCGACATTGACAGCTGTCAGTCGGCCTTGTCATTTGGCCTGAAAATTTGGCGATAGCGCGAAATGACCAATGGTCAACATGCTGGAGGCGTGCACAGCCACAGGGCCACCTTGCCCACGTCCGATATTGGTCGAATGGTCTCGAAATAAAAATAAAAAAGGGTGGCAGATCCAAACAGGAGCGCCGTTGCAGTAATCCGGAACAGCGGATACCTCCGGATTAAAGTCGCCACCAGAAAGATGGGGTACACGAGGAAGCTGCAGGTAAACGGCGTGCCTTCATAGCGAAACGGTCAGCCGCTATGATCGTAACCAAGCACGTGGTCGACGTGGTGACAAACGCCAATGAAGAAGCGGATCGCAAAGGTACTTCCCGCATCGAGTCCATGTCATTATGTGACGTTATAGCCCGGTGGCCTAACATTCAGCAAGCCATCGGCCCAAGGGTCGACCCAATGACTATTGGCAGAGAATATCGCAAAGAATCCGCACCGCCCTGAAAGGTTTTGCGACAATGCCGTTCCAGGATACCGAAGCCGCTCAGGAATTGACGCGCTGCGCTAGAGACCTGGGCTTCTACGGCGCCCTACCAGGATGTGGTCGAGGCGAGAGAGTGATTTGATCCAGTCCGCCATCAGCAACCCAACCGCATGACGATCGCTCGCACTAGCGCCCAGAAGTTTGTGCCCAGGGACCTGATCGCGATCAAGGTGTGTAACGTTCTGGAGACGACGCCACCGAAGATCATGCTCCGCGAATTGGGATGCGTGCGTTGGACCTTGTGAGACGAGACCTTAAACCGCATGGAGAGTCGGTGAGGTTACACCCGTGGACTCCACCGGCTCGCAGCAAGAATAACTCATTGCTTGCTTTGGGCCGTTTGCGCACCTGATACCGCGGCTTTTCCCATGAGATATTGATCGAACCAAACAATCGTGCGCCGGATAGAGTCGATCTGGTTCTCTCTTTTTACAAAACCGTGACCCTCATTCGCATAATAGTGGACATCGACTGTGCGGCCTTCTTTTTTAAGAAGATCGACGACTTGTTGTGCCTCCTCTTTGGGCACGCGTGGGTCGTTGTCGCCCTGCAAAACCAGTAGAGGCGCCCTCTCATTTCGAATGTAAGTGATCGGTGAGTCGGCGTCGTAGATCTTGCGATTCTCCTCCGGATTACCAAGTAACGATTTAACGTACTCGTTCAGAGACGGATCAGAACTCTTCAGCATGGTCGACCAGTTGATAATCCCGTACTCCTCCACACCCGCCGCCCAGATATCCGGGACTTTACCGATTGCCATAAGCGTCATGAAGCCGCCATACGAACCCCCCGTAATTCCGATTTTCTTGGGATCAACTAAACCGGTCGCCTTAAGAAAGTCCAGGCCGGCGATCTCATCCTTCAGGTCACCACCACCCAAGTCCTGAAAGTTCGCTTTTTGAAAATCCAAGCCGTAGCCAGTGGAGCCCCGAGGGTTAGGAGCCAAGCATATATATCCACGTGACGTCAGCGCCGCGACGTCCGTGTTCCAGTAGTCGACCATCTGACCTGTTGGTCCGCCATGCGGCAGGATAAGGGCTGGATTGCTCCCGTCCCGCTTCAGATTGAACGGCACCCATAGCAGCGCGGTAATGACCTTCCCGTCGAAGCTCTTGTAATGAACGATCTGCGAGGGCGGTAGCGGCGCCGCTCGCAAGCTGGCAACTTCGGAGAAGGTGAGCTGGTCGGCACGCTGGCTCGGCAGGTTGTATATCCACAGATCTCCCGGCTGGTTGGACGCCTCATGGGAGACGATCACACGGTCGCTTTGTGGCGCGAACTCGTTGGGATTCCCGGAAAAGTAATTCAGGCCGTGTGGCAGATCAAGCTTTTCCGCGCGATTGGTTGACTGATCGGTGAGGTAGGCATCAATTACACCGTCTTCATTCACGGTATATGTGTAGCTTTTGCCATCGGGTGAAAAATTCCCCGAGGAGGCCTCCCATTTCAAGTCCGTGACCCAGGTAATTTTCTTCGTAGCAACGTCCAAAAGGGCGACATTCATGTACCCGCCCTTAGCATCCGATGTAAGCAATAGAGTGCTGTCGTCGGGCGAAAGCGATGAGGCGAGATAACGAATTGTGCCCTGGTGGGGAGTTAGGTTGACGAGCTTGCCTGTGGCCACGTCGATGCGGTAAATGTCTGCATCGGTAAAAGGGGGATTCACACGGTCGGCGTAGACAGCTTTGTCGTCGCTGCTCCACCCCGCCACGTTCCAGGCATACCCCGGTTGCTGCTCGTTGGTAAGCTTGTGAACCTTGCGAGTGCTCCAGTCGAGCAGAGCAATATCATACTGAGAGCCCTCTTTGGGTTTGTAGGCAAAAGCAATGGTCTTACCATCGTGCGACCAATGCGGATCTTGCTCGCGGATTAGGGGCGTGTTAGTGAGGTTCACCACCTCTCCGCCCTCGCTCGGCACCGCATAAAGATCCCAAAGTTCATCCCCCGCATGGTCTTGTTGGTAGACGATCCATTTGCCGTCGGGCGACCAAATAGCGCTGTACTGCCGGTCGTCCGATTGCGTCAGCTGGATTGGCCATCCCCCTGAAGCGCGTACTTTCCAGAGATTAGCCCGCCCAGAGATGTCGGTGGTGAAAACAATTTGTTGCCCGTCAGGCGACCAAGCAGCACCAAACACGTTGCGGGTGTAATAAAGGTCCTCGAATCGGGGCGGGCCGGGCAGCAGGGTTCGAGGTCGAGACAACGGACTTAGGATCGGTAAGCGGGCGGTCATCGGGCCCCGTTGACGCGGTGGTTCCCGTGGACAGACTGAAGCAGACGAGGAGTAGAACTCCCAATGAGGGCTGAATTCGCATATTCACCTCACATTATCGAGCCGAACAGGACTGATACATTTTTCTAAGAGGGTTTATATATCACTGATTTATCGATCTGAAAAGCAATTCAGTTGGCGCAATCCAGAGCTGCGCAGACTCAGAAATCCTGCTGTTCCTGCTGATCCGCCGAAGCGTGAAGCGGGTTGATCAGGTCGCGTTGACCACAATCGCGCAGGAGTGTTCATCCAAACTGTCACTGACAAATTGTCGGCCCTGGAGAACGGTCTCAACGGCGCGTAATAGTTCACCCCACCTGCATGGGACTTTACGATGTAGCCTCTTGCACCCGTGTACAAGGGTTTTTTCTTGGATCCGGCTGAAGCTTTCGGCGTTCTTTGAGGATCCACCTAGCACAGACGGGAACGACAGTTTAAGATTGCACCCTCAGTCGGGGGTGGGATCCCTTGCCCGGAGGTTCACGGATGACGACAAACATAAGTCGAGTACAAAACGCGGCTATAAGTTTCGCCGGCCAACCCTATGCAGCAAACGGCTTGGCGCTGGTGCGCTTAACGATTGGAGCAATGTTCATATGGGTCTTCTTCGAAAACCTTGGGAAGGGGCTCTACACGCCGGCGGGGTACGCCGGTTTGATTAACTACTATATAAAGGCGAGCCACTCTCCGGCTGCATGGAAGGCGGTCATGAGGTTGGCGGCAAGCCATGCCGCGGCGGCGGCTCCCATGCAGGCCCTGACAGAGATCTCACTGGGGATCCTGCTGCTTGTAGGCTTGCTCACACGCCCGGTGGCATTTGTCGCCTTCCTGTACCTTACCAGTCTCTGGGTGTCGGAATGGGGCACGGCATGGATTTGGGAACTATTGGTTCCGGTTCTCGCTTCGCTCGGGCTCTCACTGGGACGAGCAGGTCGAGCATGGGGAATCGACGCGCGGCTATCCGAACGGTATCCCACCTCCCCTTGGTGGTAATTGAGCGAATTGCATGCGAGTATCCGTCATCATTCCCACCCACAACGAAGCACAGGCCATTAGCCGAGTGCTTACCGATCTGCCGTCCGATCTTGCCACCGAGGTCATTGTTGTCGACAGCAATTCGAGTGATGGAACTCCCGAAATCGCCGCGAGCCTGGGGGCTCGTGTTATTAAAGAACCCCGCCGCGGATACGGCTGCGCTTGCTTGACCGGGTTTGCGAATGCAATCTCTCCTGACGTGGTTGTGTTCCTCGATGGAGATTACAGCGACCGTCCTTCGGAGTTGCCGATTCTCTTGGCTCCAATTATCGCAGGCCGCGCGGATATCACGCTTGGTTCGCGCCTTGGGGTGAGCCGCAACTCCGGGGCGTTACCTTGGCATGCTACGTTCGGTAACCGTCTGGCAGCTGGCATGATTCGGCTTCTGTACGGTCTGAGGATCACTGACCTCGGGCCGTTTCGTGCGGCGCGCGCCGATGTGCTTCGTGCTCTCGCGCTCGAAGAGGCCACCTACGGCTGGGCAGTGGAAATGATCTTGAAGGGGTCCATCGCCGGATTTCGCGTCGTCGAAGTTCCTGTGAGCTATTACCCCCGCATCGGAAAATCGAAAATCAGCGGTACGGTGAAGGGCACAGTAGGCGCGGCGTGGTTTATCCTGAGCCGGATCGTGCGCTATTATCTTCAGCGACGAAGGACTCGAACGCCACGGCCAGCGTAGAGCCTGATACACCGACTCTCCTATGCAATCGCCGAGCCAGAGGACTGTGCGTTTACCTGACCAAAAACGCACGCTGGTTATCATGGCCAAGGCCCCAAAGCCTGGACTGGTTAAAACCCGGTTGAATGGGAGTCTTCCTTCTCCGGCGGTTACGGCCCTGTACAGCTGCCTTTTAGACGACACGGTAGCGCTTGCAATGTCGTTGAGCGGCGTGGAGGTCGCAGCTATGTGCCCTGAGTCGGACGAGGACGAACTGGCGCACCTGCTCGGCAATAGGGTGCAAGTTGTAGCGCAGAAGGGTCAAGGCTTGGCAGCAGCACTCACCTCTGTCTTTCGACATTTCACCGCGGGTGGTCAGCGGCAGGTTCTCGCGTTCAATAGTGACAGTCCACACCTGCCGGCAGCGGTTCTGGACAGGGCTTTTCAAAGACTCTCGACCAGCGACGTGGTTATCGGACCGACACGAGACGGAGGCTACTATCTTGTTGGCGCCAAGGCTGCCCACCCTTCGCTCTTCGAGGGCGATGAAATGGGCACAAGGAGCGCGCTTGACAGATTGCTGGCGCGTACCAGGGTCCTTCAGCTCTCCACAAGCCTTACCGAACCTTTCTACGACATCGATGTCGCCGACGACCTGATGCAGCTCGCTCGGGAACTACAGCTCGCGCCTGCTAGCGCGCCGAGAACGGCAGCCTGGTTCGCGCAGTGGGAACATGCAGTCGAGCAACTTGGTCATCGCTTAGGGGGGCTATGAAGCTTACGGCCTCGTGCAGGCTGTACGGACTCGGTGCCATCTTGCTTTTGGCGCTCACGATCTGCTCGCGCAAGTTCAGCGGCAACGGGTGAACCGTCCCTCATCATTGCGCTGGCCCTTGCAGGCATCGCATACCTGCTAGTCATCCGCGAGCTCTTATCCACGCCAAAATTTAGGAGCCGCGTCATTATCTTCGGGCTGGCGCTGGCTGCTCTGTGGCATGTTCTATTCCTACGGATGCCATCGGGTTTAGACGATGACATTCATCGATACCTTGGGGACGGCCGCCTGCAGCGGCTCGGCT
>JBPYDQ010000009.1:0-2980 GCA_051986135.1 Terriglobales bacterium
TGTTGGATTCCTGTGGTTCCGCCAGTGTCAAAGTGGTTGTTTACATCAAGCCAGCCAGCTAGCTATGGGAAGCCTCAAACAGGCCTCCAGGTTGCTTTCGTCAGCGCGGCAGCAGAACCCGTCTAAGTTGGTCTTTGCGCGGTACAACGACGGTATAACTTGACTGAGTATCTTATCGTTCCTACAAGTCTCTTACAAGGGTTGGCAACCCGGTCAGTAGCCTTCCACGGCCGTAACACGGGTTCAAAGAACGAGAGAAAGCCGGCATCGAGTTTGTCCCCGGATCCCTAACGCCGCGCACCCCCCCTGCCTCCCCGGCGCCTAGCTGAACCGCGAAGTCCCGTGTCGCCCACCAACTGAACTCTTAGCCGGCCTCGTCTTCGATCCTTCAAGCCGCCTTGCCTGCGGAGGCGAAGGTCGATCTGATAGGAAGGTAAATGGTGAATCTTGAGCCGGCACCCGGGCTGGCTTTGTGCCTCGATGCTGCCGTGGTCACGCGGAGCAGCCTCGGTCGAAGGCAAATCAGGGAGTGCTTTCGGCAAGGACGCGTAATTCAGCCGTATGGAGGCTGGTAAACCTCAACCAAGCGCAAGGCTTTTATCCGATGCGCGATCCCTACGATTGGCGACCCGGCCTGGCCGCTCCGCCGAACTTCCTACGAACGACGGCTGACTGCCAGGTTCTTCAAAGCCCACAGACTTCTGACGCCGCATGATGCTTCCGAGCGGCTCGCTTCCAACGTTGGATTTCCGCCGGTGCTGCCGCTTGAATGATTTTAGCGGGGGGCGACGAAGCGCCGGACCTTGAGTCCGGCGCGTCGCACGTATCCCACTCACTGCGGTACAAACTCTCTGAGGAAGTCGCGAACCGCCTCGCTCGCTTCGAGATTGTCAGTCACCTTGGGTGCCTTTGCACCTGCGTTGACGAGCGCCTCAACTGTGGAGACGTAATCTCCTGTGTCGCGGTGCCAGCCGTTCATGGAGCCGTGGAGCGCGCACCCCAGCGCGGTGATGCGGTGGTCGCAGTCGAGTTCAAGCTGAGGATGGTATCCGAGAATTTCCCTCACCATCTCTGCATTGCCGTGCCAGGACGCCCATTGCAACGGCGTCATGTTGTATTCGCCACGAGCGTCCACCGGCCAACCCGCGGCAAGCATCAGCCGCACAGCGTTGGTGTTGTTATTCTGCGCAGCATCGGCGACTTGCCGGCGCTCTTCCGGCGACAAGTTTTCAGCCATGTCCGGACGCCTGGCCAGCATTGCCTGAAACAGATGCTCGTCGCCCAACTGACATGCTTGCGAGAGTTTTACCTCTTCCGGGCTGTGCTGCATGAGGAATTGAAAAACTTCCTCATGGCCGAAGTCACGGGCTACCTGGTGGGGAGTTCGATCCGGGCCCAGGGCTGGAATATAGTATGTGCCTGCGCTGCGTGGATCCTGTTTGGGAAAATACTGGTCCGAGACACGCATACGAACGCAGTCAGGATCAGTCTCGATGTGCCGGCGCACAACATCCAGATTCCCAAGTGCCGCAGCCAGGAAGATATCCGTCTGGCAGCCACGCGAGACGAGATAGCGTGCAATGTCCTGCCGGTCACGCGGATAGTAGCGTGCTTGAATCACCCTGACCATGTGCTGTCCCGGAGTGGATTCGTGCAGCAGATCCCGGGCATCAATATCCGCACCCTGCTGAAGCAGGAACTCGGCAATCTCGATGGAGGAAGCGAAGTGCAACGGAGTTTGTCCGTCTCGACCGCGAGCGTTGACCAGGGTGCGATCGGCGTCGACCAGTGTTTTCAGCCGTTCCATCATGCCGAGACGCGCAGCCGAATGAGCGTCGACAATAGCTCCTCGCTCAATGAGGAAGGGAGCGGTGGCGGGAGCGCATTCATCGAGGACGCCGATCCCTCCAGCCCACGACTCCGCTCGCTGGCGAATGTCTGCGCCGGCGCGGAGAAGGACATCAATAGTTTTGCGATGGTCATACATCACCGCCACGAGGAGGAAGGTCAAGTTCCCAAAGCTGGCAAGTGGTTCGCTCAGTTGGGACTTCAATTCAGGGTGTTGCTCCAGCACCCGGGTAACCCGGTCGCCTTTGCTGGCGCGAATGGCCGCGAGAAGCTGCTCGGCAGGCGTGAAAGTAAGGGAATCTACATAATCTTTCAGCTTCGGCCAGCTGGCGAAGCCGTAATCGCGGGCGATTACGTATTGTGCGTCTGCCAGTTTTGCATTGTCCGGTGTTGAGTGCGAAGCAAAGCTGCCGAAGCGCGCTACGGCTTCAGCTTTGCCTTCCTGGAAATGACACAGAAGTTGTTTCGCTTGTTTTTTGAAGTGTTCGAGGTTGGGAGTAGCAGGCAATTCACGAGACATCAGGCCTCCTTCTTAATCGCCCCGGGTCCGCTGACGGGCAGAAGTGAGGTTTGATGTTCGTACAGCAAACTTGCTCAGGTGGGATAATCCCTTCCCGCGGACGGGATGCAACCTGGATTGCGCACTCAGTATATTGCAGGACGACCCAAGGGCACAAGCACACGGTTCTGTTGTCGTTCATCCCATGATTGACACCGGCTACAGACCCGAAGTAGCGCCGGTGCGAAACCTAGTTTTCCTCCGCCAAACCCCGGGCCAAAAATCCTGCGCGATTCTATTTCCTGAGATGCCCGTTTTGTGGGCATTTTCCACACACTCCCGCCTCCGGCCAAAAGCTCTCGTGGCCAGAGCGGACTCATTCTACTTTACCCAGAGTCCAAGCTGGTGCCGGATGCTTCCAAGGTGGGCATTTCCGTGGTCCCCTTGTTCCCGCATCTGTACTCCAATGGCGATAACTGGGTTTCATCGCGCACGGAGGATAACGCAACCAACCCGCCCGAGGGTGCAACTCTCATTCGATCATGAGGCTCACACTCCCGCGGCTTCAGAAAGTTTCGTCAGTTGACTGCAGAAGCCACTGGCAATCGAGCATGTGCAAAAACAGAAACCTGA
>JBPYDQ010000010.1:0-4240 GCA_051986135.1 Terriglobales bacterium
GTGGCTGCCGAAGTTAGGCATCGAAACCACCTTCGTGGATACCACTGAGTACGACCAGCACGAGAGGGCAATCCGGCCCAATACCAAGCTCCTGTATCTGGAGTCGCCGACGAATCCGACGGTGCGGGTCGTCGATCTGGAGAGGGTGGCGGCGCTGGCAGGCAAGCACAAACTGATCTCCATGATCGACAGCACGTTCGCCACCCCGATTAACGTGCGCCCGGCTGAGTTCGGCATCGATTTAGTAATGCATTCGGGGACGAAATATTTTGGCGGGCATTCCGACTTGATTGCGGGAATCATTGCCGGCCGGCAAGACCTAATCGATCAGATCCAGGAAACCCGTACCACGCTGGGCGGCTGCATGGATCCGCACGCTGCCTGGTTATTGCTGCGGGGGATGAAAACGCTGGCCGTGCGCGTACAGAGGCAAAACGATAATGCACTGCGCGTGGCGCGATTCCTTGACGGCCATCCCAAAGTGAGGCTGGTCAACTATCCGTTCCTGGAGGAGCATCCACAATATGCTCTGGCAAAGGAACAGATGATCGGCGGCGGCGGTTTGCTCAGCTTTGAGGTTGATGGAACAGGCGAGGACGCCAAACGCCTTGTCGAGTCGCTCCGCCTATTCACCCTGGCACCAAGCCTGGGAGGGGTGGATTCGCTGGTCACCATTCCGGTGCTGACCTCCCATGCCATGATCTCCGCCAGCGACCGGCAGAAGATGGGCGTTAGCGAGCAGCTGATCCGGTTATCGGTCGGGATCGAAAATGCCGATGACCTGATCACGGATCTGGAGCAGGGCCTGTCCATACTGGTCGGAGCGCCCCGGCTTGCGGAGATGGCACGCGGCTGAAGGGAAGCCCCGAGTCCTGAAGTGACATAAATTTTCCCCCGAATCGGTTCTGCTGCCAACTTCGCCGGCTCAATAGTTCAATAGGCGGACTTCGGAGTTACTCGACCGTCCGTTTCCACTGCACCAGATCAGCGCTCATCGTTTATCATTCCTTTTCTTCGGAGGATAGACGATGGAGCAATTAGGTGCGGCGATCATCGGTGCGGGCTTTGTTGGACGAGCCCACTTGGAAGCACTCCGACGCTTGGCCATTCCGGTGGCGGGAGTTCTCGGCAGTTCCCCGGAGCGGAGCCGCGAGACCGCGCGAACGCTGAAAATTGGTCGCGCTTATAATTCGCTCGATGAACTCGCCGGCGATTCCACGGTGCAAGTGGTTCATATCTGCACGCCCAACCATCTGCATTTCCCATTAGCCAAAAGGCTCCTTACAGCCGGCAAGCACGTCATGTGCGAAAAACCACTGGCCATGGATACAAAGGAGTCCTCGACCTTGGTCGAGCTGGCGAATGAGCACAAGACGGTTGGTGGCGTAGCTTACAACTGGCGCTACTACCCTCTTTGCCAGGAGGCGCACGCTCTGGTCGAGCGCGGCGCCCTTGGCATACCCCGGCTGGTGCACGGAAGTTTTTTGCAGGACTGGCTTCTTTATCCGACCGACTGGAACTGGCGGCTGGAAACCGAGCTGGGGGGCGAACTGCGCGCTGTTTCCGATATTGGCACGCACTGGCTCGATCTCGTGACGTGGATCACTGGCCGGAGGATCGCCGAGGTTTGCGCCGACCTGGCAACGGTTATTCCCGTTCGCCAGCGCCCACGAGGACGCGTGGAGACGTTTCAGAAGGCAGCCCAGGGGCAGTGGGATGATGTGCCAATCAAGACAGATGACTATGCGTCCGTGCTGCTGCGGTTTGAAGATGATCTACGTGGAGTGATGACGGTTTCGCAGGTAAGTGCCGGACGGAAAGCACGGCTTTGGTTTGAAATCGACGGCTCGGACGCTTCCTTAGAGTGGAATTCCGAATCGCCGGAAATACTCTGGATCGGACAGCGCAATCGACCCAGCCAGACTTTGCCGAAAGATCCGGGATTACTGAGTCAGGAGGCGCGCCGCTTTGCTGGTTATCCGGCTGGACACGTTGAGGGATATCCCGACACGTTTGTGCAGCTGTTCAAAGAATTTTATGGGTATATCTCGGCAGGCGAGCTGAAAGCTCCCAGGTGCTTTCCAACATTTGAGACCGGTCATACTGAGATGGTGCTTTCGGATTCCATTGCCCTGAGCGCACGCGAACGGCGGTGGGTCAGGGTTGCAAAACCTTAACCAAAAACGGTACTCAACCCGCAGCCGATCATCGCCCCGGGAATGCACCTTTTCTCGATGTCGGCCAGCAAATCGATATCTAAGAACAGCCAGTTGGCCGGACCCGAGACCGTCTATCTCGAATCCAGCAGCATCTCCAAAAGCCGTCCAACCGGCTGCGCTCCTCTCGGAAAATCGGAAGTAGCCCGCCTGGAACAGCGAATTCTCGATCCCCCGCAAGACCAATGTGCAGTAAGGGTCGGTTATGTCGAACACCACAACGCCCACCGTATCACTTCGCTATCGGCGTCGGGATCGGGTCAGAAGGTTTGGACGATAACGAGCTTCGTCTAGTCTTAATTTTTCTTGCGTATTTTGGGGAATGTAGCAGGCCAAACGCGCATTACCGAGAACGATCGAGAGACGGTCGAGGGAGAAAACCCGCTGGCCTGGCCAACATCGCGCGTTGTTGCGGTCGACATTTCAAGCCAAACGCTCGCGTGATAATATCGTCGGAAGTATAGGTCTTTAGAGGATCGAACTAAACTAACCAATATACTCGTCTGGTTGCATCTGGGGCGTTGAATCGGTTGCAGGTTGCAGAAGGCAATCACGCTCCAACTACGCCGGCACACCTGCGGGCAGCTATCCAGCGAATCGACTGAAAAAACGTAAGTCGAATTCGAAACCCACACTTATATGATGAGTAGCGCTCGCGAAAAGGGAACGGAAGAGGCAAGCAATCCCAGATCGACGATCCCCGAGCAGCTTCGGCTTCGCTGACAGCATCAACACAGATAGTGCGTATCTGAAGATTCTTGACTCGTGCTAACCGGTCGAAATCCGTCGCATGCCTTTATAATCAACCCAAGCGGTTGCATGCACAAGCTCTTGTTACTATCTCTCGGCTTCATCGTCCTGCCTGTTTACGCTCAGACCAGCGTTCCCGGGTTTTACGTTCCGCATTTCGAAGATATTGCGCAGCAGGCGGGCCTAACGGTCTCGCACATTTCGTCGCCTGAGAAGCGCTACATTGTCGAATCGATGAGTGGTGGTGCTGGTCTTATCGACTGCGACAATGACGGCAAACTCGACATTGTCACTGCCAACGGTTCCACGGTGGACCGCTACCGTCAGAATGGCGGCGACCCAATGATCACGCTCTATCACCAGGATGCCGACTTGAAGTTCTCCGACATCACTAGGCAGGCCGGTCTCACGCGCAAAGGCTGGGGCATGGGCGTAGCGGTCGCCGACTACGATAACGATGGGTTGCCCGACATCTATATCACCGGGTACGGCGGCAACGCTCTTTATCGCAATCTTGGTGACTGCAAGTTCGAGGACGTAACCGAAAAGGCTGGAGTCGCGGGCGGAGGTTTCAGCACCGGGGCGGCGTGGGCTGACTACGATCGCGACGGGCGGGTGGATCTGTTCGTGTCCCGCTATGTCCATGTTGAGATGGACAAGTTGGCCGAGCCGGGAAGCAATGCAAAATTCTGCCGCTATCGAGGACTAGTGGTGCAATGCGGCCCCTGGGGCATGCCAGGGGAATCTGATCTTCTCTTTCACAACCGCGGCGACGGGACCTTCGAGGAAGTTGCGAAGAAAGCCGGGGTAGATGATCCCAACCACTATTACGGTTTAGGTGCGATGTGGGCAGACTACAACAATGACGGTTGGCCGGACTTATACGTCGCCAACGATGCCGGTCCTAATTTTTTGTACCGCAACAAGCATGACGGCACCTTTGAGGAAGTAGGGTTAATGGAGGGAGCGGCTGTAGGGGCGGACGGTTCGGCGCAGGGCTCCATGGGGGTAGCTTCGGGCGACTACGATCACGATGGACGACTGGATATATTGGTCACCAACTTCGTGAACCAGTCAGATACCCTTTATCACAGTTTAGGCGCGAAGGGGTTTGAAGACGTAACCCTTGCCTCCGGTATTGCCAAGCCCACGTACCCATATGTCGGTTGGGGGACCGCATTCTTCGACATGGATAATTCGGGATGGCTGGATGTGTTCGTTGCCAACGGACACGTATACCCGCAGGTCGACTCGATTCCGGCGGAGGCGCACTA
>JBPYDQ010000011.1:0-4019 GCA_051986135.1 Terriglobales bacterium
AGTCACCGTGTGCTTCTGATTTGCAGTCGTATTGGTCACAGTAGAGTGCACGTTGTACGAGGTTCCAAACGTAAATGAGGGGCCTCGAAATTGCCACGCGTAAAAGCCTTTGGCATCGGTTCCCCCGCCGGTCGGAGCGACTCCGTCGACCAAAAACTGGTAAAGCCCGATGTCAGCCAGCGTAGTGTCGGAGTTCGCAAACGACCTCACTTGCCCGGCAATTTGGATGTCGTATGTGCAGGTTTTCCCTGCTACTACGGGACAGACCAGGCTGTAGCTGTGGATAGGTGCTGAAGCAGTGCAGTTGGCGGAAGAACAGGTGGCAACTTGCCCCAACGTCCCGGAGTCCGAGTATGTGAATTTCAACGTCTCTTGCCTCGTGACCGTAGTCGGAACACTTTCCGCATGTCGAAGGACCGTTCCGGCATAGTTCTCAACAGGACGGGTTTGAGCAAACGCAATCCTAGCAACCGTAAGAAACATGACTACTGCAAGACAGACGTTCTTCTTCAGCATGGGAATTAGCTCCACTGACCATATTCGGGTCGCTCCTTTATATCAGAATAGTCAACGTTTGTTTGAGATTGCCTACACCGCGCAGTCTGCTCGTGACCGCCGCAACGGGCTGCATTCAAGCCAGTCTGACTGGCGAAACATCGCTATGGCACGAATCGACCCGCGATTCGGGTCACCTGAGCGCAAACGCCTCTGATACATCAAAGGTTTCCGACTCAGGACAGAGCAAGTGTTGTTGCGCTTCTCTTTTTTCTTTGTCACGGTCAGTCTGTCCTACGTGGTTCATGCGCAGCGACGCCCTCCCGAAATCGGCACCAGCTACCTGATCCCGGGGTTATTGAGCAGACAGTAGCCGCTGTTAAGCCTGACAGTTGCGGTATCCCCTCCCATCAATGTGTGATTGCCTCTGGGTGCGTGACGAACGCCTAACGGGGCAAGTCGTTGCAAACGGAAGGAAAGCGAATGTCGCCGGAGATCAGAACTACACAGAGTACGCGTGTGAGTTTGTGCCTAGCATTCGCGTTGAGCCTTTTGCTGCCGCTTGTCAGCACTCAATATGCCGCCTCCGAAACTCCGGAAAGGCAAATGGCCCGCACTGGCACCACCGGTACGCCGCCCTACAACATTGTCTTCATCGTGGTTGACCAGCAGACTTACCGACTCCTTGCAGGATCTGATTATTCCCTCCCAGCCCTTGACGCAATTGCCAGCCATGGCGTCACCTTCCAGAACCATTACATCGCGTCCGCAATGTGCTCGCCCTCTCGGGCATCGTTCCTCACTGGCCGTCCACCCCAATTTCATCATGTCATCGATCAAATGCAATATTCCTTCACTCCCACTTTGGACCCGAACATCCCCAATGTAGGGTCCGTATTGAAAGGACTCGGTTACAAGACTGCGTACTTTGGAAAGTTCGAGATGGACAAGAAGATCCTCAATCCTAAGCCCACGGTCAACTACAGCAACGTTGGTCAAGCCTACGGCTTCGATGTATTCAGTGCAGGTGGTGACATCGGTAGCGGTCCCTTGAGCGGCTTTGACAACGACGCGTTCATAGCTGGCGAAAGCGTGCGCTGGCTGCGTAGTTCCGCTGTCGAAGCGCGCCGGACCGGGCAGCCTTTCTTTATGGTGGCGAGTTTTCTCAATCCTCACGACATCATGTTCGGAGATGGAAATGTCCCCGGCCAACCCCCAGTTCAGAAGCCGCTAGCGCCGCAGGCAACGCCGCCCCCACCGCCGGACTCGATCTACAAAAAAAACTGGTCCTTCACACTCCCGGCAAGCCTCCAGGAATCACTTAATGCGCCCGGTATGCCGAGCGCCGTTCCGGAGTACCAGAAGGGCTGGGACGGGTGGTCTGGCGTGATCCCCACAGCTCGCAAGGACATGTGGACCATCTTTTACAACTACTATCTAAACACCATTCGAGATAGTGATCGCCACATTCAGCAAATCGTCGATGTCCTGAACGACATGGACCTGTGGCGGGATACGGTTGTCGTGTTCACGGCGGATCACGGCGAGATGGGAGGTGCCCATGGCGGCCTGAAGGGTAAGGGGCCGTTCACGTTCGAGCAAAACGCCCACGTGCCATTGATCATCGCGCATCCTGCAGCCAGGGCTGGTTCAACCTGCTCCGCTCTCACCAGTCATCTGGACCTACTTCCTACGTTTGTTGGCCTGACGGGACTGCCCGAAACCGAGTGGCCATCCGCGGTGAAACCGCTGCCGGGCCACGATTTGTCGGGACTGCTCGCTAACCCCGAAGAAGCGAGTATCCACAGTGTGCGCCCCGCAGTTCTATTCAACTATCTAGGCGTTAGCACGGTGGATGGAGACTATCTGTTCCAGGTCATGGCCAGCCTCCTCGCTCGCAAACCGGCCCCGCCGATTAGCCAGGCAAAACTGGACAAGCGCGGCCTTCTCTCCTTCGTTTTCGACGGACGTTTCAAGTTCGGGCGCTATTATGCGCCGACCGGCTTCAACACACCGCGGACGTTGGAGGAGATCATGGCGAATAACGACGTGCAGCTTTTCGATTTGCAGAACGATCCCGAAGAAATGCACAACTTGGCCGTCGAGCCGGAGAAGAACCGGGAGACGATCTTGCGCATGAACGAGCTACTAAACGACATGATCGCAAAGGAAGTCGGCGTTAACGACGGTCGATTTCTCGCGCAGATCATCAGTCCCAGTGACCAGTAGTAGGTCCGCAAAATAGGGGCGGGCGGGATCAGTGCTCCCGCCGGAAAATCGATCTGCATAGATCTGTCTGGGATCGCCGAAGGGCGGGCACTGCTGATGATCACCTGGAAGGTGTTCCGAAAACAGTGTGATCGAACTAATGGGGTAGCCAATGGATATCGGGAAGCTTGAAAAGATGGTGGGCGCGAATTGCGGAGAGCATTCGGTCATGTATCGAAACGCTCGCCCTCTTCTCTTACTAGAGGGGGGGCCTCTCTACCGAATCGAAAAGCGCGTCGGCCTCACCAAGACACGAGCGCCAGTTATCGTGCGAGCCGCGCTCTCTGCTGTCTTGACTTGGGTACCTCTGCTGATTCTGTCGCTCATCGAGGGGACCGCCTACGGCCACAACGTTCCCGTTCCCTTTCTCCGAGACTTCAGCGCCTATAGCCGCTTTCTTCTGGCCGTTCCCCTATTCTTTCTCGCCGAGATTGTTATCGGGCCGAGAATCGGCGAGAGCGCTGAACATTTCGTTACGTCCGGCGTCGTCGTCCAAAAGGACTTCGATACCTTCGATGCCGCCATCGAGAACAGCTTGCGTCTGCGCGATTCAGTCCTTGTCGAGGTTATTATTTTTATTCTCTCGTACATCGTCACAATCACTGCATTCCGGACGCTTACGGTTCATGTCTCCACTTGGTCCGCCATTCGAACCGCAACTGGCATATCGATAACTTTGCCGGGGTGGTGGCTGATCCTGTTTTGCGCCCCACTTCTGAATTTCCTTATGATGCGATGGCTCTGGCGCTTGTTTCTATGGTTTCGTTTTCTCTCCAAAGTCTGCAAACTCGATCTTCAACTCTTCCCCACACACCCTGATGAGTCGGGAGGACTTGGTTTTGTCGGCGAGGCACAGAGATTCTTCGGGATTCTTCCATTCGCTTATTCTTTCGGCGCCGCAGGGGTGATTGCCAACAGCCTTATCTATGACAAAGTCCCGCTCGTAAGTTACGCCGCTTTGGCCGCAATCTATGCCGTCTGTGTACTATTCGTTCTCGTTCTTCCTCTTGCCATTTTCACCCCGAAGCTACTCGCCGCGAAACGAAAGGGTTTGCACCAATATGGAACACTCGGAACGGCTTATACTGGGGCCTTCCAATACAAGTGGGTATTCGGCGAGAATCCTCATCATGAGGCGTTGCTTGGAACCAATGACATTCAGTCACTCGCGGATCTTGGCAAGAGCTACAGACTCGTCGATAAAATGAACGCCTTCCCAGTTGATCTGCGTTCAATCCTCCACCTCGTCATTGCCT
>JBPYDQ010000012.1:0-4723 GCA_051986135.1 Terriglobales bacterium
CATGGGCAGACGTTTCCCGGCACGGGCACGATAGCTGGAGTCACGCCCGGCACGGGCTTAACGGGAGGCGGCAAGAGTGGCAGCGTCACGCTGAATGTGAACGAAGGGGTGGTGGCCTTTCAAAGCGATCTGAAAAATGCGGAGAACATTCTGAAAGGCTCCATCAGCACGGCAGAGGCTAACGCAATCAGCGCCAGCGAATCCTATGCCAACGTCAACTTTTTAGCTCTAAGCGGCGGAACGCTGAACGGCAGCCTGGCCATCCAAGGTGCGATACCTATTAACTCCCAACCTCCGCCAGTGCTCAGTGTTGCGGGTACGAATATCAACGAGGGGCTTGGCTTTTCGGGGCAGGCAATAAACCTCACAGCCGGGAACGGAGATAACTCCGATCTCGAAGGAGGTGGTACGCAACCTGGCGGCGCGGGCGGTACGGTCAATGTGACCGCCGGCTCGGGAGGACCAGCCAACTCCACCGGCGGCGCGGGCGGTACGATCAATTTGATCGCTGGCCCAGGAGGACTTAGCAATTCCTCTGGCGGTGGAAACGGGGGTACGATCAATTTGACCGCTGGCTTAGGAGGCGGCTCTGACGTGGGCGGCGGAAACGGGGGCCAGATTATCCTCCAGCCCGGGGCGGGAGGTAGTAGTGGCAGCGGCCTTCCCAACGGCACCCCAGGCAATGTCCTCATCGTTGGCGATGACAACGGCACGGCTCGTGGCATTCCCGAGCAGTTGATTATTGAAGGCTCTAGTAATGCAAACAAGCAGTTGTTAATTGGCTATCTGGCGGATGGTGGTGCTGACATTGGTTATGGTGCGCTTCAGGCGACCTTTGAGAACAAGAAAAACACTCCGCTCTTGCTGAACCCAGACGGCGGGGGGGTAGGGATCGGGACCGGGACCTTACAACTGTCAGGGCTTAATTCGTTGACCATCGGTCGGGGACAAGGACCCGCGCTTGCGGACAGTTGGGCTACCTACAGCTCGCGCCGCTGGAAGACGAATATCAAGACACTGCCCGATGCCCTCGACAAAGTCGAACGGCTGCGTGGGGTTTCCTACGACCTGAAGGCAAACGGAAAGCACGAAATCGGTGTCATCGCTGAGGAAGTAGGCGCGGTCGTTCCCGAGATTGTCGAGTGGGATAAGAACGGTAAGGACGCGAATGGAGTAGATTATAGCCGCCTGACGGCTCTCCTGATCGAAGCGGTCAAGCAGCAACAGGCTCAGATCGAGCAGCACCAGGCTCTCATCCACAAGCAGCGGGAACAAATGAGGATGCAGCAGGCACAGCTCAACGCGCAACAAACCAAGAGCAAGTTGCAAGACGCTCAGATCACCGAACTGCTGTCGCAGATCAAGGTGATCCAGGCTTCGCTCAAAGCCAATCGGCGGACCGGTTCAGAGGCTCGCACTGTGAAAGCCCACGTGTCGGCGCTGACGGATTAATACGGATAGCTGTCACTTCGCCCGCGATGAGTGTATGGAGGTCTCTCGCTCCGCCGCGCCTACCAGGGCTGCATCTGCGTGCGAAACCTTCTCACCTAGCGGAACCGGCATCGGCGGGGGGATGGCCGTCACTCCCTGCGCACTCGTCCGCAGGAGAGCAACCGCCTGGGAACGGCGGTCATCGCTGTACAGCCCCGTTGTGTTATCTCTCAGGAGCAGTTTGAGCACCTCGCTGATTTCCGGGCGACGGTCAACCATTTTACCGCCATTCGGCAGCCTTCATAGGCTTGCCCCAAGCACGATAGAGTTCCACAATCCACTCGCGTGCGCGGTCAAGGTGATACCAGTCCGGAACCGCCATTCGGTTCTTCCGGGCTAACATCCCCTGATACCCTTCCAAAAGGAGCGGTTCGGCTTCGGCATATCTCTTCTGTCCCGAAAGGCTGGCGCCCAGCAGACTCTCGGCGCGGAACCCTTGCCAGTCATCTGGTTGTTTCTTTCGATAAAACTCGAATGCTTCACGCGCCAGGGTCTCACTCTGGACGAATTTCTGCTGGGATTGGTAAGCCAGCGCCAAGTCCGCCGCCGATGCCATAGTGTCCGGCTGTTCCGGGCCCAGCGTCTTCCGCCGCCCCGCCAGGGCCTGTGCAGCGTAAACCTCCGCCAAGGCGTACTTCCCGCTTCGCTGGTACATGTCCGCAACGTCCCCGAGGAAACCCAGGGTGAAAGGATGCTCCGGACCGAGCACGCGGCGGCTGACCTCTAACAAGTTCCCGAACAGAGCTCGAGCCTGCCTAAACTTGCCTCGCGAGCTGTAGACGCCTGCCAGGCGTTCCATCGCCAGTAGCGTGTAAACGTTCTGGGGACCTCTCACGCGGCGTTCGAGTTCGAAGGCCTGGCTGTAGAGCGCCTCAGCCTGCGCATATTTACCCTCGCAGCGAAGGCTATCTGCCAGGTTCGCAATCGATATCAGTGTTTCGGGATGCTCCGGACCTAACACTCGGCGTCGGATCGCCAGGGTCTCGCTGGCAAGCTCTTCAGCCTGCGCGTATTTGCCTTCTTGGTTGTAGACTACGGCCAACTCAGTCATGGCGCCCAGCGTGTTCTGATGATCAGGGCCTAAATCACTGCGATCTAACTCGAGAACGTGCCTGAGGATTTCCTCTGCCTCCGCGTACCGCCCTTCGAATACATAAACGTTCGCCAGATTGTACATGGATAACCGTGTGTAACGATTATCGGGGCCTAGCACGCGGCGCCGGACCTCTAAAGTCTGTTTGTGGAGGGCTTCGGCCTGCGGGTATTTGCCGAGAAAGATTAAGGCATTGGCCAGAGCGTTCATGGAGTTTAGCGTGTCCGGGTGCTCGGGCCCCAAAACGCGGCGCTGGACGTCCAGCGTTTGGTTTAACAGCACTTCGGCTTGGGCGTATTGCCCTGAATATAGGGTCGCAGATGCAAGGTGGCTCATGGCCCCGAGCGCCTTCGGACTCTCGGCCCCAAGCACCTGGCGGTAGAGTTCCACCGCGCGCTGTAATTGCGTCCGTGCTGTCGCGTACAGGCCAAGGTCGAAGTAGGTCTGCCCGATGGTGTCCCGAATGGCTGCCTCCACCTCCGGTTGCCTGTCGAACTTTCCGCTGAGCCGGGCGGCGGCCCGATCCAAAGCAGTTCGCACCTCCAGGTGCGGATCGGGTTTGACGCGCGGCTCCGTCTGGCTGTCCGTACTCGCCTGGGCCAATAGATCGTTTTGAAGAAAGTCATTAATGGCCTGCGCGGTTTGCTCTGCTCGGCGGGCTATGAGCGCTTGGCGTTGCGCCCTGCGGGCAAGCATTGCCATCGCGCCGCTGAAACCAGCAAGTGTGAGAAGGAACACGACGGCTCCTGCCACGGCCGTTTTGTGCCTGCGCAAGAATTTGGCAAATCGATATCGAAAGCTCCCGGTTCTTGCGGCCACCGGAAGGCCGTCCAGAAATGCTCTAATATCGGCGGACAGTTGAGCAGCGGTAGCGTAGCGGCGCTCGGGTTCCTTGCGCAGGGCCATGAGCACGATGTGATCGAGGTCCTCATTGAGTCTTATCTTCGAATTCGGCGATCCTGAATCGGCGGAGATTCTCTTGCTTGGGGGTTCAGGTGATTCCTCGCAAATCATACGCATGGCTTCGAGTGGGCTCTTGGTTTGCAGCTGGAATGGACAGCTCCCGGCGAGCAACTCATACAAGAGCACACCGAGCCCGTATACATCGGTAGAGGTCGTAACCGAATCGCCGCGTATTTGTTCCGGGCTGGCATACTCAGGCGTCAGCACACGCTCTGCTGTTTGCGTCAACCTAGATGCTTCGGCCTCATGATCGAGTAACTTGGCAATTCCGAAATCCAGCAGCTTGGGTTGGCCTTCCTCGGTTACCAGAATGTTCCTGGGTTTGATATCGCGATGGACCACCAGGTTCTTGTGCGCATACTCGACGGCTGCACAGACGGTGCAAAACAGTCTGAGCCGCTCATTCAAGGAGATCTGGGTTTGACGGCAGTACTCATCAATCGGGACACCGTCGACATACTCCATCACGAGATACGGCGAGCCATCCGGCGAGACGCCTCCGTCGAGAAGACGCGCGATGTTGGGATGGTTCAGGTTGGCTAGAATCTGCCTCTCCGCTCTAAAGCGCAGGAGCATCGAGCGTGCCAGCCTGAAGCCGGTGCGCATCACTTTAATGGCGACTTCCTGGTGGTAGAGCTCATCGGCACGAGTCGCCAAGTAGACCTTTCCCATGCCGCCCTCGCCCAAAACCTTGACCAAGCGGTATGCGCCAATGAGGCTGTCCGTCGGTTCGGCATTGGTAGCCAGGTGGTTCGCAGTTTCTTGGATTCGTTCGTAGAGGATATTCAGGGATTTGTCCGAAGAATTGAGCAGCGACTCGATTTCCCCGCGAAGAGCGAGGTCGTCTCCACACTGCTGGTCGAGAAAGGCCGAGCGCTGTACCGGCTCTAACTCCAGAGCCTCGTAAAACAGTCTTTCCAGGCGATTCCAGTAAGAAGCGGGGCCGGGGGCCAACGTCATGGTACTGTCCTTAGTTTGAAGCCTGCGCCAGCTCGCGATAGAGCCACGCTTTGGCTAGCTTCAGCTCGCGATGGACAGTGGCAGCAGAGATCTCGAGCGCGGCGGCCGTCTCATCGTAGGTCATTCCGCCGAAGAACAGCAGTTCCACAATTTCACTCTTGCGAGGATCGTTGGCCGCCAGCCGCTCGAGCGCCTCGTCCAGCTCCACCACGATCG
>JBPYDQ010000013.1:0-2971 GCA_051986135.1 Terriglobales bacterium
ATTCCAGCAGTTCACCGCACATCGCTCCGAGCGGATTCAATCCTAGCACCCCTGGACATCGTGCCACGTGCAGTAAATCCAGAACACGATACCGGAAAAACGCTTCAATGCGAAGAGGAATGAACACAGGTGCTGGCGGTCATCCGGCTGCGTTACTACAATCGCCGGTTCGAAATCCTAGAAGGGCAAAACCTGCCAGCAGCCCTTTACTAGGTTAGATCCCAGGGACACGCGCTGATCCCTTCACCTGTCTCGCGGCCTGCGCCCGTTGGGGCCCGGCAGCACGCAGTCGCAGATTGAAAAGCCGCCGCGTGTGTCTTGCAGCCCAGAGGCATCCTGTTCGACGGGACTTATGGTCCTGAGCATTTAGATCCCTTGTGTCTGGCTGGGCGCTGAGGCCAGCGGGGTAAGCCACCATGGCGTCACATTCCAGATGCGAACCACGATTCAGGAAGGAATCTTCTTTCAAACCGGCAAACACTTCGCACACGATCGCTGATGGTGTTCAGAACTCAGTAGATTCCACCAACTCGAGTGCACTACCTTTTTTGCCTGTTGCCTTCGTGTGTTGGTCGAGCTGAAGTGAGCGATCATATTCCTTCGCAACAGGGCGGTATTCGACAGTCAGAGCGCATCATACGGCCAAATCGTAGACCGAGCGTCTCTCGTGCCGACGACGTCGAGAATTAAATGTCCAAGCCCCCGTGGTGCAACTTCGAAACAGGGCGCTTTCTCGAGCGCGCTTTGCGGAATCGAGTCGCAGCTCGCAAGAAGGCCAGCCAGACAGGATGTGGTGCTTCTGGCCGCGATGACAGCTGTGGTTGGAACAGGGTTGCTAGGAAAAAGGGATGGTCGGGCAATTCCACGGCACGAGTCTCACCATGGATTCCACGCGCGCTCACGCGCAGACCCCTCGCCTGGAATTGCCTTTCATATTCTTCGTTGACACCATAATTGCAGTAATACCGCTCCGAATGATCCGTGCTTCCGCAAATGGAATGCAGAAGCGTGCCAGGAAGAATCTTCAGTTGCTCATCGCCCGAACACATCGGACCGCCATCGCGGTGGTTTGGCAAAGCGCAGGAAAGAGCGGTTACGACGTTGTGTGCTGCTCCCGAGTTGTTCTCGGCGCTGTCGGCGTCGGCGATCTTCAGAACGTTGCGAGCATACTCTAACAGAGTATATTGAAAGCCCCCTCACGTTCCGACGAATGGCCACTTCCTCTCGCGCGCGAATTGGATGCCGCGCAGCATTCCATCGAAACTTTTGTAAGGACTCCCGGGAGAAGCGATCAGTCCGTCCCAGCACCTCAGGATGTTATCCCCATCGGGGTCTGTCAGCGACGAAGTTGGCAGCCAGCGCAGTTCGACCGGAATCCTCAGTTTGGTTGCGGCGTCGTAAATGGCCGCATTGGTCGCAAAATGCGAGTGATAGGCTGGTTCAAAGTCTCCGATGACGCCGATACCAATCTGTTGTACCACATGTCACCTCGGTTCGTGCTAGCTCGCCGTCCCGAACATTTCCGGCAGAAAGTAGAGGTGTCACCCTTCACAGAGGGAAAGGACCACAGTACTATGTTTGCAGTCTAAAACTCCCCTGCGCCTGCGCAAAACACGTGCTCCACTTACGCAGAACTAACGGAAGACGACGTCCGCCATTGTAAATCAATATGAGGGATTATGCGTGAGGACGAGGCTTCTCCGCTGCCCGGAGAAAGCTTGTAGCAGGTCTATCAGCCATGATGGCCGGATCTCTTCTCTCACAACTATGCAGGATGACTGCCCCTATGTTCTCCTCAGTTGTCGCCAGTACGGAGTGAGATTGAGGATTATGCGATCGCGTCGGAAACCGCCGCAGTTGGCACTCCTGCCGTAAGCAATCTGTAGTCAATCACAACGGCATCTCCTGCTTCCATCGAAGGCGTCACCTAGCCAGGTAGGTTGGTCATCGCAGAATCTTGCGTGTCGAGGCCTCCGGCGGCATTGGAGTCAGCGTTCTGCAGCATCGCGTGAGTCGGAGAGCTTCGGTGATGATAGCGGAGCAATACTCGACGTGCACCGCTTTGGGTTTTCGTGTCTATGAAATAACAGCGTGTGGCCATTTGCGAAGTAATTCGCTGATATAGCTCATTTTCTGTTTGCAACGCAATGCTGATGCCACCACCGGGCGTTGGCGCTACGCTATGCGGACGGAATATGGGAGCGCCGGAGCGAGTGGGACTAAGTGACGGATCTTCGAGGGACAGTCTAGATATGGACGATGGGCGCAGTCACGAGGATCGCAATAGGTTAAGAAAGGGCCTCGGCTTGGTGTGAAAATCACGCAAAAATCTTGCGCTAGGATCGCCTCAGAGCGACGATCTCCAACTCAGACGACCCATAGCACCCCGTTTTTGCGCTCTACAGAATGCACCTCAGCAAGCACACCTCCCTTGACAACTCTGGTTCGGGAGAACCTCACATTCTAAGTGGTGCAGTTTTCTGGGCGCTAGGTCAGAGGCAAACAGTCGCCAATTTCAGAACGTGTGAACTGGCGATCGCAGATATCATTCAAGTCGAGTTTTGGCCCTCTGCGTTCGACCTTTGGCGCGATCGAGCTCATTCAGGCCAACTATTTAGCTTCCTGGGGGCCAATACCCCCGGAGATTCGAGGGGAGTAGCGGCTCTTACGCGGGCAAATCTGGAGACGTTCTCCACCGTTGTTTGATTTCTCCAAACCCCATTAAGATTTCGATGACTTGGTTCCGCAGCGACGTAGGGACAGAGGTGACACCCACGAGCACCTTGCCCTCGGACACTTCGGGCTCACAAGGAAACTGATTCCGACCTCGTAGCACGCCCGTTAGCAAGAAAACCACACCGGTGCTCAAAATTGCGCCCAACATGGTCAGCTCGTAAGTGATAATGCCATCAGTCCAGAGAGTTACCACCTGCATGCCTCCTGTATTGATCGCATAGCTTTTTTGTGTTAA
>JBPYDQ010000014.1:0-3035 GCA_051986135.1 Terriglobales bacterium
GTCGCAACTCTACTTCGTTCGCGAACTCGTCGCCGCTTTTGCCCTGTTCGCCGTCGTCTTTGCGGCGATCGCCTTCGTCGTCGCCAGCCTGTATATGCTCATGAAAGTTTCGGGAGTGGCCCTCAGCCGCTTGGCTGCGCTTCACCAGCCCGCCATTAACATCTCCGCCGTCCCGTCCGGACACCGCAATGCAGACTAAGCCGGC
The DNA here is from genome assembly GCA_051986135.1 of Terriglobales bacterium. Classification (GTDB taxonomy): domain Bacteria; phylum Acidobacteriota; class Terriglobia; order Terriglobales; family Acidobacteriaceae; genus Gp1-AA122. Next base: position 206 of record JBPYDQ010000014.1, read on the forward strand.
TACTGCCCTCTTTTTGTGTGGGTGCGCATAAAGCTCGCTAAACCGGAATCATGCATCGCCAATGCGAAATGTTAGTGGGAAACTACTGCAATTTCGCGTATTCGGCCGTGGCCTGCTTCAGGATGGGGATGTCGGGGTCGGCATCTTTCCACAACGTGAGAAAATCCTGATACGCAGCCCGCGCTTCGGCCTTGTTGCCTTGCAGCGCGTATGCAGCTTGTTGATCGCTGTGTTCAGGCTGTTGTCGAAGTCAACGAAAGTGTCAGGAGCCCAGTTCTGGTCTCGCAATTCTTCGCGCGTCACCACCTCGCCCGGCCGCTGGAGCAGCACGGTCAGCACGTGAAAGGGCTGGTCCTGGACCTTGACGCGCACGCCTTGCTTGCGCAACTCCCCCGCGCGCAGGTCCACCCCTCAAAGGTGCCAAACCGCAATATCTCGGGAGTTCGTACTCCGAGGGCCATCGGGAACCTGTCACAGTGTTACCGCGAGTCTAGCACAGAAAGAAATTGGGACAGCAAGAACGCTATGGAGACTGACAAACGGGGCTTATGGGGGAAGTTGTATCGTGGAAGATTCACGAGGCGCTGCGCACGATTGTCCGGTTAATGCTGCGCCGTGACCTTGCCTGACAGCATCGTCTTGATCCTCGCGCGGGTTGGTGTCGGCGCCAGGGCTGTTCCCACACTGCGTCCCGCGCTCCCCCCCGAAGGTCATACCTCGCCTCTGCTTTACGCGACCTTTGGGGAATGCCTATTCCTTAAAGTGCCAGAGCGTTGGCAGAGGAACGAGCGTGCGAAATCTGAACCACACTCGGCTTTTTGTGATGACTCGAAGCAAGTCAGACGGAAAAGTTAAGTACCAGACGTACTTATCCGCTTGGCCGACTAATGAGCAATTGACCACAGATTCTACCCTGACAGGCTGATTCATGCAGCAGCGGCGTGGTTCGCAAGCAAACGCAATTCGCCTTCGGGGACCATGAATTGCGTAATGCCACAATCCAAGCAAACAACAAGCTTAGGGGATATATAGAGATGGGGCTTATCAAGGTTTTCCAGACCACAAAAATGGACCGCAATCTCCGCCGTAAATGGGCCCAGGTTTTGTGAACCGCACGCTGCGCAGTGCAAGGCAGTTATCATCCGTGTCTGGGAGTGATGACTGGGCCGGGTCAAGTTCTCAACCTTTCCGTTCAGCTAGAATCGTTCCTTGGTTCCTCCACCGTGCACACAGTTTGGCTCGCCTGACACCGATCATGACAGCTGTCAGTTTTGACAGGTATACGTGTCAAATTGGTCGACATAGAATTCGCCTGTTTGTCAAGCATATCTTCGCTCAGCCCGGGAAATGCGGACGAACTGTTGAGCCCACTACCTGAGTTTAAACGTAAAGCACGAGTTCTTCTGGCAGAGGACCACCCTGCCATGTTGAAAATGGTGACTGGTGTTCTCACTCCGCATTTTGATGTCGTGGCGGCTGTCAGCGATGGCAAAGCGGCGCTCGATGCTGCAGCACGGACAGCCCCTGAGATGGCGCTCTTGGACGTCGTCATGCCTGGGCTCGATGGATTCCGTACCGCTAGAGAACTGAAGCAGAGACGGTCGCACGCCGAGGTGGTGTTTCTCACTGCCGAGGAGGATGACGACTACGTTTCTCAAGCGGTGGCCGTAGGAGCTAGGGGATATGTCCTGAAGCGACGTTTGCAATCAGACCTTGTGCCAGCTCTGCATCTTGCCCATGAGGGCCACGTTTTCATTTCACCTCACGCCTTTATCGGGCGCACCAACGAAGGCATCATCAAGCCGAATGAGACGCTCCCCGCTCCTGCGACTCAAGAGCGGAAAAATGAGAGCAACGGACATGTCATGGAGTTTTATTCTGATGAGAGTCTCTTCATCAACAGAATGAGTGAAATTGCCTACACCTCCCTCGTGGCGGACAAGCCGGTCGTTGTGCTCCTTAAGCGAAGCCACCTAGAGCCTGTTTCCAGACAATTGTTAATGTCCGGGATCGATTTAGCCGGCGCCATTAAGTGGGGCGACTATCGGGCATTCAGTGTAGAGGCCGTTGCGCCAATCTTGCTGCCGAACGGCCAGCTGGATGCAATGCGCTTTACCACGTTCTTTGACACGCTCTTCGCACACACGGCGCGCAACTCGCGAAAAAAATGTTCCGGAGCAGTTGTCTTGGGAACATTGGCCAGCGCCCTACTGGATTTGGGCTATGAACCACAGAATGCCATCCGCGCCGAGGAACTCTGGAACGCTCTCGCTCAAAAACATTCATGCGAGGTCCAGTGTGCCTGTCATCTTAGTCGTCTTGTTAATACAAGGAATCGCGAGGCCCTTGCCCGAATCTGCCGTGAGCACAGCCGCGTAATTCCGATCGACCAATACTTCCAAGCAGTAGCAATTTAGGACACACTCCTCCCGCGAATGAGAGGCGGCAAATCCCGGGCACCATTTTGGAGGGGGGCGGTCCCTTTTTCGTACGCGTAGACGCATACCGCTTTACGCGTTGACAGGCGAACAACGGGCGGCCGGGATTACCATCGCCGTCCTCTCTTCCCCTTCCCCTCATTCTTCAGGACACAGAATCGTGCACTTCGAGTTTGGGCAGAACGGCTGAGCCGCGTCCGCCCCACACGTTCGAGTTGCCCTAGGGTGCGATCAAAGGTGCTTTCGTCCTATTTTCAACGACCCTGCTCCGGCTCGTTGGGTCGTTTTGCAAAATCACTCTTCTTTTGCCGTCCCTCACGAACGCCTCTGTGAAATCGCGGTTCGTTTGATTGCTTGTTTTTGCCGTACTCTCCGCTATATTACGCGCATGA
>JBPYDQ010000015.1:0-13419 GCA_051986135.1 Terriglobales bacterium
CGCGCCAGCCCAACTGTTGCAAGCGTTCTTGCATGGCATACTGCAACTTTTGACTCTCTAAATTGTGATTGACTTGATAGGCAGAGGACTGGCGAATATAGAGAATCGCTTTTCGCTCGAGATGGTGCGGCTTGATTTTGGCATTCATTGCCAGCCTCCTTTCTGGCGCTTGCGGCGTCAAGTCTTCCGAAGTGCTCGCGCAGCAGTCGCGCGAGAAGTTTCACCGCTCTCAGTCTTATTTCTCAAGGTAATTCCTGCCAAGCCGGACTCTTGTGCAGTGTATGAAACAGCGTGGGCTGAGCTCCGTGACACAATGGTTTTCGCATCAGCACCTCCTGGAGATAAGGAACAATGCTGAGCTTGTAGCACAACGTCAGTGTCAGGAAGGGCGCATTGCAGCAACGACTTCAGTTCCAGTAATGCTTCACAACTAACTGTGGGCACCGCGGCCACTTGCATGCGCCGGCAGATGGTTAGATCGAACATCCATTCCGGGATCTCCAAATGTCGCGATTCCGAGTTTTCTTCGATGCTGCAATGAGACACAACCAAGCCATTCCTGATGAACGTTTTATGAATTGCCACAACACGGCCGCACCAAGGATGCCAGGTGTAACAGACTTCTCGCGATTCGATGCTATGGGTGTTGCGTTGTCGACTTGTACCACGAGGAGCGCAACCATCAGGGCAAAGACAACCGGATCTTGTTTCCTTCGCCAATGGAGGCAAGAAGGAACAGGGGAGCAGTGCGGTGTCGGGAACGACTGGGCGGCCTGCTGAGGTATTACGAAGGGGAAGCGGCATAAAAGTCGAAGCGACAGCGGGCGATGGGCTCACAATCAGCACATATATTAAGGATGCTGGGAATCCCCCCTATGGCAGGGGCCCCTCCGAGGTCTGATTTATCATCAGCGGGCGCAGAGCAATGAGTTCTTGCTCCTGGCAGTGACCGGGACCAGTTTTTTGACCAAACGGGATTTGCAGTCCGCTGCGCGAGTCATCTACCGCCAGCGAATACGTGAAAATGTCTATGCAATCGGCCTGGAGTTACTGGCGCCGAGGGGTAACTGGCGAAGAAAACAAAGCTGAAGGCGTCCCAGAATATCATCAACGTGATCGCCTCCGCCCCGAGCGCATAAAATGACGCGGCCATAAGGATTGTCCTCCAATCGTCTTGGATTATCGCCTCCTACTTATTGCCCCTTGATTTGGAAACTGGACAGGCGTAGCGTCCGGGCAGCGGGGCGTGCGGGGTCTGCCAATGACTTCAAGTTGATAAGACTCCTCAATTCCCACATCGGCAGCCACGCCCCGCTAGGCCCGTGGCCGTGGGACTGCAGACTGATTCGCCCTGGTCGTCGACGCGAAGCTCAACTCCGATGCCGACAAATCTTGCTGCGCGTTGGGGAGGGGTAAATTCCCCGTGTCCTAGCGAGGAACTTACCCCGAGGGTAACAAGCGAAGGTAGGGGGTTACTGTGCTACAACGGTTGCGTTCTGCAATCGGGCGAAAGCCTGAATCGGACGTAGGTGAATCGCCGAGCACGGCAAGATGTGGACAAGTCTCGCGCTCTCGGCGTTGATGAGCCTTTCCCTAAATGGTCCAAAGCTGGCGCTAGGATCGGCAACAGAAAGCCGTTGTACTGCGGCTGGTGAATACCTCGAACAAAGACGTCGCCGCGTACAGCATATCCATTGGGCTACTCTAATTTCATGCGCGTTGTCCTGCTAAGTTGTCGAGATTCGCGGAGAACGGTCAGTGCAGCAACGGCCCGGTTATGATGTTCGGCCGTGTACCATAAGGGAGCGTACTCCTCCAGAAGGTTGAACGTCTCCCGAAAAACTTCCACAAAGAAAGCAAACTGTGTCTGGAAAGTGTCAGGCTTTTCGCGCTGACCTCCACTCAGTTCATCAAATTCGGCCATGGTGCGAACCCGAGCACATGGAAATGCATTGTCTCGTCGTCCTCCTTCACATTGTTAGTTATGCTCCAGGATTTGCCAGGGCTGGATTGAAGGTCAAACCCTCGTATGTAGCACGCAGGCAAACACCTCAAAAGCCCGTCAATTTATCCATGGACTGCAAACGGACTCCTGCAAGTGGCACATTGCGTTAACCTCTCGGAAGTATCGGAGTTTTGGAGCCTAGACCAGCGATGCTTGTCATCAATGCCAAAACTAACCGACGATCGGATTTTCGGTAATCACGGGACAACGTTTGAGTCCTTGTCCCTAGCAGCCCTCCCAGGATCTTTTTGTCGTTCCCTTTGTTCTCAAATGTCTCTATGGTTGCGCTTTTAGATTCGGCCTGGTTTGCGGCCTTTGTTACGCACCGGCAGCTACCGCAGGTGTCTCTTCGCTAAAACTGCCGCTATTCAACAGCTGCAGGCCGTCGCCTCCAATCTGCCCACGACCCCAGACCGCCATTTTGCGTTGTTTCTTCGCCCGGTACATTAGTTCATCGGCACAGTGCAGGATCTCGCTAGCCAGCATCTCCTGGTTTGGGAATCGGTTCGCTGTGAGCGCTTCCCACGTCCACGAAACTACGCCGATGTTGATGCCGACTTCTGTTTGACCGCTTTGCAGTTCGTCCGCCCAGTTGACACGGTTGAAATTTTCCGTAAATTTCGCTGTGAGCCGCCTGACCCAGTCTAGTCGTCCGCGTAGGTTGGTTATGAAGACCGCAAACTCGTCTCCACCGTATCGCCCATAAAGATCTCCAGAGCGTTGCAGCCGCCAGCTTTCCTTTAGGAGGCTGGCTGTACGCTTGATGACGATGTCCCCGGCTGCGTGGCCAAGGGTATCGTTCAGTTTTTTGAAATCCTGAAGATCCATTAACCAAAGCGCGGACAAACTGTCCGCGCCTTTGGGTCTGAGGCAAGCGGTAAATTGCTTGATGAAGACTTCACCCTGCAGCAGGTGCGTCCTCTGATCGGTGTTCGCTGCTTCTTTCAGGGCCGCGTTTTCTTCCCTCAGGCGCTCGATCTCTGAAACCATGGAACCTACATGATAGTCTCCGCCCTCTTTCAATCGGGCGTTCTCCCGCTCTAAAAGCTGTGCGCTTCTGAACGCACCACTAAAAGACTTGATGTTTTCTAACAATTCCAAATGCAGTCCGTTCCATTTCTGACTAAGGTTCACCCCGTGTTCTGCCTCCACTTCTATGATCAACCTTAAGGTGTTATGAATCGTAAAGTACGTTTTGAAGGATAAGTCAGCGATCAATTCGCTCAACCTTCTCCCCAGCCGCGGAGAATTCGGATCATTGGCCTTGTCGCTGTCTGCCATTGTCCGGGTCCATTATGTCCGCTCCTCTGATGCTCTGCAGGAGCGCTGCATCTGCCACAATTGTAATACCGTAAGCAGATGTACGAACGATTTATTTGCACTTATTGTTATGGCGGGACAAGCTTCGCCAGGTTGTGGTTCCCGAAAACTCCAGTCGACTTTGAAATCAATAGGGACACGGTATGGTCTGCGTAACATGTTACGCGGAGGAAATCAGGCTGGTATGCATGTGTCCGGGTGTGGCTCCGTCAAACACAGGAATGACGCGTATGCCTAATCAGCTCAGACATTTCGACATTTTCGGTACGCACAAGTGGCGACGGTTCGCCTTCTTGGTCATCGACGCGAGGTTCGACGCCGCACATTCGGCACTTCGCGTTGTGCTTTTGCCACAATTCGGACATAACCCCTCGCGTGACGTGGGGCGACGCTAACATTGAGCCGTTAAGCCGGACAATTCAGGTGTTTACCTGCATGGTTATACTATTTTCCATTTTCCTGCCCCCTTTGAGTGAGAGAGGCCATAATGCTGCTCGAAGGTCGGAAACAACAGCGTGCTCCCGAGCGATTCCTGATGCAAATCTCTGCCGTCCATGATCCGCTCCTGACCGACTTGGCTTCCGTAGAGAATCTCAGTCCTCGTGGCGTGCGAGTTACGTCGGGGCGATCTTGGGAGCTTGGCTCTCATTTGGATGTCAAGTCTCGCGTTGTTGAACTGACGGCGAGGGCGCGAGTGGTCTGTTGTCAACCAGTCGACGCCAAAACATTTGCCGTTGGGCTGAACTTCCTAATGCAAACACATGGCTTGAATGCGCGGAGCGAGCCTGCCACCTCACAGCCTCGAAGTAACAAAGGTAAACCATCCTTTTTTCAGATAGACCCGGATTCGTGCACACCATCTCCGTTTTATCCTCCGTTTTTCCTGCGTGCTACCGATGGATCGCCCCTCTCAAAATTTAGGTATTCGCCCGACAGACGTTGCTTTAAGAGGCTGCGCATAAATTGAAGTTGGACAGGTCAAGCTGAACGTAGGGGGTGGGGAAATGCTGGGTGTAACGGCTCAGGAGTACAGCCTGACATTTCGCTGCATCAAGTGCGGGAGGTATGAAGCATCCGCCAATTATTCCTCCGATACCGTTGTGGGCGAGGAGCAAATCAAAGCGCAAATATATCGAGTTCGTTGTACCGCATGCGGCTGGAAGGGCGAAGCTTGCGGCGTTGCCGCGATTCGAATCCTTCGCTGTAAAGGAATGGGCCCTGATGAAATGCTCTGCGATTGCGGCCATCCGAGAAGACTGCACGCAAGAAGCTTAAGAGGCGATTATCCCTGTCGATTCCGTGACGCTAATTCGGCTGACGTTTGTCGGTGTAACGCCTTCACGATCACTCTGAACCATCTCTCTTGGCGGGTCATCGAGGCTGATATCGTCAACGGCGCCAGGACTTGATATGTTTTGGAAAAGCTCGTCGCACTACTGGCACGGTACTCTGTCCCCCAAGTGGCTTCCCGGAGGTCGCCGGGTGCGCCCACGTTTCTGCATCCTTACTGTGATCGGCGATGTGCTCGACGATGGAGAGCTACATTTTGTGGAGAGGGCACAAACGTTTGAAGCTGCAAGACGGCGCATCGAGGTACTCGCAGAGGTCCGGCCAGGTCGGTACGTGGTTTATAACGGGCAAACAGGCGAAAGGGTTTCCATTGTTGCCGGCAAGCGCGGGCCATCAGCTTTGCGGGATTCTAATGCTGAGTTGACTGGACCGTTTGCCTGAGTCGTCGGCGCGAAGCTCGGCTCCGCACTGTCTGCAGTTTGGATTCTGCTCCCATGCCGCCGCGGCGTAACGCTTGCCGCAACTCGGGCATCGATATAATAAATAGCGCATCGTGAGTTGCCAGTTTCTTCCCGGTATCCATTCACCCTCGCGTCATTGCCTGAGCCATGCATCCGGGGGAGTCAAGAGTTCCAGCCCCACGGCAAAGGTAGTATCTGGAAGTGCCTGACAATACACCACTTTTGCTTGCGTCCGAAGTTCGTACCAAGTGGATTTGACAAGCACGCGAGTATCCAGTTTCCAGGGCCGAACCGTTCGGATGCGAGCGCCCTTAGCGCTTACGTTCTCCGTCGATGCGTACTCGGCGACCACCGTGTCGTTGGAGAGTTGAACGGCCAATTTCTTGGGACTCCGCTTCTCTTGTCGGCCACTGTTCATGGTTTGGACTCGGCGACGGAGGGGCAGGTCGCAGTGGCGCGGCAACCGCATGAAACTTCGGCCCCAGGGATCATCTGCAAAATAAATGTAAGATGGATGTAAGAATAGTGTAAGGCGCAAGTCGAGCAAGATTATTTGGGCACATTTCCGCTCAGCATCGGAATCCGGTTGTGGAAAAAATACTGGTTCGGCGCGCCCCATTTTATATCATATGATATATCAATTTGCAAACGCCGGGGATTCATGCCTATGATTCTCACACGAACGTGAATAATCCCTTAACCTTGCACGAAATCGCTTAGTTTCAGCCAGTCGGCCAAGCCGCGATGGGATCGAGGCTTGACGCAATTACTGCTGCCGAACGTCAGACTGACAGTCCCCGAGCGTAGAAGGAGAATTCGAGAGCGGCTGGAAGGAAACAGCTCATGGACAGGGTATACGAAATCTCTGAAGTTTTGCCGGATGGGTCAACGCACAGGGTGACCGTCGTCTCCGGCTTGGAATTTGCGAAAATGGTGCTTGAGAGCTTGGCAAACCGCACTAAGAACGAGTGCTTTGCTGCCGATGCCAGAACGCGCCAAGTCGTGATGCAGATGAATGTGCCTCCAGCAGGGTTGCCACGGATTTTTCAAATTTCTTACGACGAAGAACTAGGAGTTCGAAGAGCCGAACTCCTAAGATCGCATGGTTACTGCGTTATCTCTGTAATCGGCAACGACTCAGCCAAACTTCTCCTAAGCTCGCCCCAGCGTTACGACCTCTTCATCATTGGTCATGCAGCACCTGAAGAGACGAGAAGAGAAATGGTTGATTGGCTCAAGGCCGAATACCCAACGGTCAAAATTCTTGCCTTCAATCCTCCCAATCAACGAGTCTGGAGAGCCGATTACAACGTGCCACAGAACGGGCCGGAGAACTGGTTGCCGATTGTCTTTCAGTTAGCGGGGCCGACCACTACCGCGGCCTGATCGGAGGCATTATGCCGACACCACGAGCTGCCAAACAATTTCACGCGCTTTGCCACGAACATCATATTGAACTGAGCGTGACTGAGGTTGTCATACAAACGGAGGGTCCGCCGACGGAGATTTCAGCCTATGCGTGTCCAGCGCAAGATTGCGCCGTGCATTACGCTGCCTCGAAGGGGTACTTCATAGTCAGCAAGGACGGGCAACTCGAAGTGGATATGACGCCGCGCGTAAGGTGTCCTCGGGACGGCCAACCCATGTATCTGGCGGAAGTCAATCCAGAGAAGAGGACCTTCCGCTTATGGCAATGCCCGCAATGCGATGCGAGCCGGACGAACGAAGAAGGACTCGTGAGCCAAATCCCCTGACCCCACCTACGGCAGCTGTCGCCACTTCTCAATCCGCGTGTTAAGTTGCAGCCCAATAGCAAATCTCCCGTCCTCTAAACGCTGACAGTAAATCACCCTCGCTGCTAACTTACGATTCTCCTCCGGTACATCCAATAGGACAGGCTTCCCCGGAGCGCAAATTGAATCGGTAATGATGCGTGCGCCTCGGGGGCTTACGTTTTCAGTAGTGGCCCCGCGTTTTTCCATCGGCAGTTCATCCATATACAACAGCTCCACGACTTCTGGTCTTGCAATCCTCCGTTCGAATCGGCCAGTCGGCACCCGCATCGTTCGCGGTCTCCCTGCCGCTGCCTTCCTGCGACGCGCTAGACTGGGTGTGGGTCTCACAGGAAGGTAATGGTGTCTCCGTCAAATTTGCCCGCCACGCACTGCACAACCAACCAAACCCTACTACTCGTAAGGAGTCAGGGATATCCGGCGAGCACTTGAATTCTTGTTGAGGGATGCCCTCACACTTGGTGATTGGAGGAAGAAGTGTTCCGACTGCTGTTCGGCCACAATTTCTTCCGAGATCGTCACCACCGTACTATTCCTTTCTCGATAAGATCGGGGTATGGTCCAGCCTAGAACGAAGTCAGGCCAATGCGCCAAGCCCAGATAGCCGTGGTCTGCACTCCCGAGTTGATCGCTCACGTGCTCGACGCTAACTCGATCGGGCCGCAAATTGACTCCGCGTCAGAGCCGCCCGTGGAGCGTTGAGGTCAGCACGTTTTCTATGGCGCGCGCTGTGGAGGTGGGCAAGATTTATCTGAAAGTGTCATGGACTTATCCGCGGCGTAGTGCGGCACCAGGCTTGTACGAACACTTTATTCACAACGGGGACTATAGCTCCCTTCATCGGAAGGAAACGGCAGAGTGCTCCGCACAAATGTTCTTAAGGGCGGGGTTGTCTTCCTGGCCTTGCGCCCTTGGATACGCACACAGAGTGTCTACGTCATGGTGCTTGGCCAAGTCGTTCAAGAGCTGCTCGAGCCGAATCGCCTCATCTGCTCTACCTTCTGCCCAAAAACGACCTGCGCGTTCGCCGCAAACAGCGACGCGAGGAAGTTTTTTACCTGCTTTGAAGGCCGCCTCGCTCAAGCCTCTGATGGCCACCAGCATTCGAACCAGGTGGGGCTTCTCGGCGGCATCCGATAAGACGTAGGTCCCCCGTTGAATGGCAGTTTCAACGTCCACTCCCTATGCGCGCAAATCTCTGGAGAAGGCTCTCCCGGTGTGATTCGGTTGCCCACACAATCGCCGCGTTACCTGCGTTTAGCGCGTTGGCAATAAAACGAGTGAGGCCATCGAGAAGGGCGTTGTCGTCAGAACAGAAGAGAATGTCGTGGTGGTGCGGAGCTTGGGCATCTGCCACCTGGCTAAACTCTAGGCTGCGGCTAACGAATCGCTGGCCCCCAAGAACCGCCTCGATGGCAGGCAACAGGTCACTGTGGACACGTGGCTTATGAACGTAGCCCAGGGCGCCACGCCCAAGAGCTTCTTGCACCACTTCAGGGGAAGAATCTAGACTGAGGAACAAGATTCTTGCAGGAAGAGCAAGCTCGCGGACTCGCCTGGCGACCTCAATACCGTTCAGGCTAGGCAAAGCGATATCCAGCAGAATTAAATCCGGCCGCAGCTCTTCGGCCTTTTGGACGGCTTCTAACCCATCCGAAGCCTCGATGACCTGACACTCAGCCGTCTGTTGCAGCAAGGAATGAACGAATCGGCGGAACGGCTCATAGTCCTCGACTACTAAGAACTGCACTACCCCCTCTCCCCCAGCCAACTACAGGTCATCCTGCGCCAGCGGTCTCGGATTTGGATCTTCCGGCGCCATCCAAAGAATATGGTTCATATGCGTCAAACCTTTCCAAAACGACCCAGGGGATGTTGCCTTGCGGGACCTTGAGACCAACGAAGAAACGCGTGTCGTCACTCTTCTGGCAATAAACCACCTCGCCGCGCACGGGAGATTCTTCGTTCCACGGAGTAATCTCGGCCTGTTCACCAGGATGCCAAGCGCGCGTGGACTTGACGCGAACACCATGCCTACTAAGATTATCGGTGTACGTTTTTTCGTCTTCTTCGGCTCCCTCGCGTCCTGATAGGCGCACAACGACTGCAATGGGCAGCCTCTTTTCGCTTCTGCCACTCAGGTTATCCAAACGCATGCTCTGGACCTTACACGGGCAAGCCGTACCTGTGGTTTCGTGGACAGCAATGAACTTTGATGTTTGGCCGGGAGTGGGTCAGAGAATCGTCTTGCCCTGTATCTTGCCGTGGTATTCGCCCTTGTCTTGTCTTAATTTGAGGAGTCCCAAGGCTGCTACAGCCTACTCATATTGAATGGTAGGGGGGAATCCAGCGAACACCTTAGTACTCGCCAATTAAATACGGATTGCGAAGGACTGCCCCACGTGACACATCGCGGTAACTTGCAGGGCGTTTTGGTGACAGGCTACTTGCAAGCCTCGACTAGGATTGAAGATGCCTTTATGTACCGGGAAATACGAAATCTTCGAAGTGCTGCAAAATGGCTCGGTGCGCAGGGTTGCTGTTGTGTCAGGCTTCGAATTTGCCAAGGTGACCCTTCATGAACTTGCGAAACGCACGCTCAACGAGTGCTTCGCTGCGGAGGCAAAAACGCGCCAAGTTGTGGCGCAACTGAATGTGCCCCCCGGTGGCGTCGCGAGCGAGTGAGCACATCCTTGGCTGGTCAGTCTCGAGCTGGAATCCAACATGTCGGATAACGGCCCAACCAGAGGATCGAAGCTAAACTGCCCCAGCTTCAATGTTCGAGGTCTTTCAGAGTCGCATCGTGAGGATCGGCGGTAGAGGAATGTATGTACGAGTCGATTCGACAGGTAATCCACCAGATAGCCTTCGGCAGCGCGTAAAAAACGACGAACAGGGCAGCAAGGATATAAGCGATAAGGGCCCAAGACATACTTCACCTCTCAGTTTTCTCTATGGGACATTCCCAGTGCAACGTTGTAAGACTCAAAGGAGAAATGGCGACGAACTCGAGTCGTCAGATCACCTTTATGACCAATCCCCTGGGTTTCCGGGCGACCTAACCTGCTCGGGCCGGAGATGAAAATTCAACGGTGCGACCACTCGCAGCCTGCCCTGGCCTCAAGGAAACTGCAGTCTGCGCAGGGACCGTCAGCTGCGGAGTCGCACCCTCTTTCCAGAACACCAGGCGACCGACCCGCCCGTCCCAGTCGATGCACAGCCTGTCTCCTGGTTTCGCTTGTTCAGTCGCGAGCAGGTTTGCCAACGGATGCACCAGGTGCTGCTCCAGTGCTCTCTTTAAGTGCCGCGCGCCATACCTTTCGTCCATTCCCTCTTGTAGCAAGAAATACTTCGCGGGACGCGTTACACGAAACACGAACGGCCCCTTCAGTGTCTGAAGCACACGATCTTGCAAGTAGTCGAGTTCAATCTCTAAGATTTCCATCAGTTGCTGGTAACGGAGTGGACGGAATACCACTGTCTTGTCGAGCCGGTTCATGAACTCGGGGGAAAACGTCCTGCGCGCCGCTTCCACGGCGGTTGCTTCGACCTGCTCGTCGAGCTTGGCTGTCGACTTGTCCGCTGCGCAAACGAACCCAAAACCGCCTGACATCAAATCGGTAATGCTGCGGCCCCCCAAGTTAGAGGTTAGAAAGATTACAGTCTGCGAGAGATCCACCCGGCGATTGTCCCCCAGTGTGAGAGTGGCCTTGTCCAGGATTCCCAACAGCAATTGCCAGAGGGCGTCACTTGCTTTTTCAATTTCATCGAATAGCAGAAAACTTAGCTTTAGCGTATCGGTGTGAAACTGCTTCAAGGCATCCTGGGTGATGAGTGGATGTGTTTCCCGGTGCCCCAGATATCCCGGAGGCGAACCGATGAGCTTGGAAATCTCATGCGAGTGCTGGTACTCTGCGCAATCCACTTTGATGACCGCGCGCGAATCCCCAAACAGGATCTCTGCGGCGGCCTCGACCAAGCGTGTCTTCCCCGTTCCGGTCGGGCCGAGAAAGAGAAGCGTGCCTATCGGGCGGTTTGGCGCGTTCAGGCCCGCGCAAAAAACCTGGTACAACTCCACCAACGCTTCGATCCCTGCTTCCTGCCCGACGACCTTGGCCCGCAGTTTGTTTTCAAATTCGACAGTCTCTTTGTTGTGGAGATCGGGCCGAAGAACCGCTGTCCTAGCTTCCATGGCAACCTCCTGGATTTGTAATTCAGTTTTCAGCGATTTGAGACGAGCTTCCCTTCTTGCTTGAGCCGCTGTGGCTCCTAGTCCAATGCATGCACCAGTTTGGAGGGCTGGCTAGCCTATTGAATGGAGCTCATGCCGAGAGCCGCCCGGCTGGCATCTTGGCAGTAGCTCGCGGAGGCGGCGGCGAGCCTTATGCAATCGAGACTTGGAAGTCCCAGTTGAGCAAGCGAGGATTTCCGCAATCTCTCTGTGCTCGCAGCCATAAACGTCATAGAGTACGAAGGCTCCTTTCAAGCGAGCGGGCAATCGAGCGATGGCTCTCTGAATGCAGACCCGATCGATCAATCCCCTTAATCGCAGATCAAAGTGGCGCAGCTCCTTTCGCGTGCTGCCGGATTCCTCGCCGCTTCTGATGATTTCTTCGAGCGAGACTTGGGCGAGGGCTTTCCTCCGGATGTGCATCAGCACACAGTTCATCGTCACGCGGTGCAACCAAGAGGAGAAGGCGGAATGGCCGCGAAACGTGCGAATTGCGCGGAAGACGGTCAGGAACGTCTCCTGCGTCAAATCTTCGGCTTCGGGATTGTTTTTCAGCATGCGAAGACAAAGGGCAAAGACGCGCGAGCTGTGTAAGCGATAGAGGAGTTCAAAGGCGTTGGCGTCGCCTCGTTGAGCCTGTCGAATCGCTTCGGCTTCCTCAGAATCAGAATTCCGTACTTCTTCGGGTCCTTGCACAAACCCTCCCACACACGTGGACCGCTACCTTTTGTTTGTCTTGCCCTTCAGTAACCAGTGGCCGATAGCCCGCGGGGACAACTGGCGGTCTAAAAGAGGTAACCGATATCAAATATAGCAACTCAGATGCCAATCGAATTGCTGTGACTAACAGACTCATGAAGTGCGACTTAAACGGTCACTGCTATCCACTCGAGAATTATTCAAGAGTACTAGACTGTGTAAATTATTCTGGCGAACGAGCTGCGCCTTCCGACGGCATTATGCTACGGTATCGGACGATGCCGCCCCACCAACTTAAACGCGGCGTCGGCTCGGGCCACATGCCCGCTCGATCTGTTCCCCGCTGTTGCGGCAACCGATGAGAAGCTCGTCCACGTCGTGTTCTGCTGCTTCGTGACGCGATGATTGCTCTCGTTCTGCGTCCTGAATAAGCCGCGAGATCGGCTGCGCCACGGCGGGAAAATTCAGATTGAGCCAAGCCCGTTGGAGGACGATTCGAAGCACTGGATTCCCCCGTTTTCTGGCTGGAAGGGAGACCCGGAATTACGCCAACATGTACCCACGAATCGTTCGTGTCAATAGACCTCGCGTCGGACTCTTGCCTACGCACTGTGAGTTATGGCCAGCATTGAGCCACCTGATCGATTGTCGTTGTAACGACGAATCGATGCGTCCGGCTCAATAATGAGGGGGAGCCGGTTGCGGAGCAGATTTAGAACAGGCGGAATGTTGTATTTGGTGACTCCGCCGGCGAATCGAACCCACGTCCGAAGCTTGGGACAACTTGGGACAACCAAAGCGACCCCAGACGGCGGGTTTTGTAGGCTAAGTCCCGCCGAATCATAGAATCACTGCTGAGCTACTCGCTCAGCTTAGGAATGAATGAGCTAGGGCAACCGCCGAGGAGAGTGGGCGTAAACGCTCGCAACATAGCCGTTGCGCAATCCTGCGCTTGAATCTCCAGTGTTATAGAAGGAAAGGGCAACGTCGAAGGCGGGGAAGCCCACTGATGTCCGAGATGCCAAGTCATCTCAAGCCCTACGCGCTCTTTTTGTATGAGGACGTGAGCCGCACTACAGCCGCAAAGGATATTAGATGGTCATGGGTTGACCTGAAAGAAGGCATCATCGAGATTCCCGAGGAAATCACCAAGACCGGAGAGCCTCAATCACTCCCGCTTTCGGATGCACTCATCAATATGCTCAGGAAGCAATTCCGCCAAGATGATGCGGTGTTCGACACGACGAATTTCCGCGGGGAATTTCAGCAGGCATGCGTTGCGGCGGGACTCGGCAAGCTCACCAAAATGGTTTCGCCCAAAGGTTACAAATGGGAAAAATACGAAGGCGTGACTCCTCATGACTTTCGACGGTCGGGCATCCGTAATATGGTGAGGGCAGGCGTGCCCGAAAAAGTCGCCATGAGCATCAGCGGTCATAAGACCCGTGCTGTATTTGACCGCTATAACATCACCAGTACCGACGACGTGAAAGATGCAATCAAGACCGTCACCCGTTACAATAAAAGGAAGGCGGGGAAGTAAAATCAGCGCCTTAGGAACAATGCAAGTTTATTGCAAGTTGCACCAAAGTTGTGCAGTAGGTTTCTTGATAACCTCAG
>JBPYDQ010000016.1:0-3598 GCA_051986135.1 Terriglobales bacterium
CCGTCAAAACTGCCGGTTCAGCAGACCTGCACAGTGACGGTGACGTTCACTCCACCGGATTCGATCACCTACACGGGGACGCTGCAGGTCATCGGTCCCGGGGGTGTTGTGATCTCCACGCTCCCGCTCACAGGTACGGGCATCGATTGACGCAAAAGACGAGAAGGACTCGGGCGCCCGAAATTTCTTATCATCCAACAAGAGGAAGCTCGTCATAGGTGCAGCCGAAGAGTCTTCTGCCAGTGATTGCAATAGCGCTCTAACTCGATTGAAATCACTGAACGCAGTCAGGAGGCCAGGGTCCAGTCAAGGGTGGAGAGGTCCTTATCGTTCCATGCATAATCGTATGTTCCAACAACTCGCTGAACTCTGCACGGCAACTGCTCATTGTGGCAGCCAGAAAGAAATTGATAAAGGTGCCTGCCAGCGCGAACTGGCTTCGAACATTGAAACTTACGTAATCAGGCGGACATTGAACCAAAGTTAACCATTTTTTGCCGGCTCAGCTGGTTTGTGAAGACAGGCGTCGCGAGGTTTAATGCGGCGCCACGTTGCGGCGGCCGTTTATTTGACTCCGTGCCACTTCATGCCTAACATGGCCCACCGGGTTCTTCGTGCGTCATACCTGCATTTCCGTGCGGCCCGCGAATGGGCTGTCGATCGATGTTTTTGGAGAACGTCTATGGATCTCTGGTTTTTCTTCGCCCGTAAGCGTGCGCTGGGGTCCGTCCTGTTTTTCGCCATAATCTGCAGTGCTGCCGTTGCCCAGCGTTCCGCTGCTCCGCAGCCTGTGCCGCTGCCGCCGCCGATTCCTGCGCCGGCCGACACGGCTTATCCCGGTACCATCACGTTGCTCGTGGATGCAACCAACGTCAACGACCGTGTGTTCGATGTGCATGAGACGATTCCGGTGAAGCCCGGCGAGATGACCCTGCTCTATCCCCAGTGGCTGCCGGGAACGCACTCTCCTTCGAACGCGATCACCGGCCTCGCCGGATTCGTCATCACGGCCGGCGGCCAGCGCGTGCCCTGGGTCCGCGATCGAGTCGACATGTACGCCTTCCACATTCTCGTGCCGCAAGGCGCAACGGCACTGGATCTCGAGTTCCAGTACCTCGCGCCGATCGACCCAAAGAAAGGCCGCATCTACTCGAAATTCGCCAATGTCACCTGGAACAGCGTACTCCTGTATCCTGTGGGATACTTTTCGCGCCGGATTCAGTTCGCCCCGTCCATCCGCCTTCCAGAAGGCTGGAAGTTCGCCACTGCGCTCGAAACCATGTCGCAGGATGGCAATCTCGTCCACTTCAAAGACACTACGTTGAACACGCTGGTCGACTCGCCGCTCTACGCCGGTGTGAACTTCAAGCGCGTTGACATTTCCAGCGGCCCCGACAATCAGGTGTTCCTTGATCTCTTCTCCGACAAGCCCGAGCAACTGGAAATGACGCCGGAACAAGTGCAATACCACAAGAACCTGGTCGTCGAAGCACAAAAGGTGTTCGGCTCGCGGCACTACGACCACTACGACTTCCTTTTCTCGCTCAGCGATGTGGTCAGCGGCAAAGGACTCGAACACCACCAGTCCAGCGAAGATGGAACTCGCGGCAACTACTTCATCGACTGGATTGCGGGCGTTTCCGACCGCGGCCTGCTGCCGCACGAATACACGCATTCCTGGAACGGCAAGTTCCGCCGGCCCGCCGATCTCTGGACACCCAACTTCAATGTGCCCATGCAGAACGACCTGCTTTGGGTGTATGAGGGTCTCACGACCTACTACGGCGGAGTGCTTACTGCGCGCTCTGGGCTGGTCACGGCCGAACAGGCCCGCGACCTGATTGCCATGACAGCCGCTGCGTTCGAGGTCAGCCCCGGTCGCACATGGCGCCCGCTGATCGACACCACCAACCAGCCGATCATGTCCTCGCATGGTGCGGTCACACAGCCGTGGCCGTCATGGGAGCGTTCTTACGATTATTATCCCGAGTCGAGCCTGATCTGGCTGGAAGCCGATATCAAGATCCGCGAGTTGAGCGGCGACAAGAAGTCGCTCGACGACTTTTCCCGGCTCTTCTTCGGTGTGGACAATGGAAGCTACATTACTCGCACGTACACGCTCGGCGACATCGTGGCGGCCCTGAACAGAGTGCAGCCGTTCGACTGGGCCGGATTCCTTCGCACCCGCGTCTACGATCTCGCCCCGCAGGTACCCGAAGTCGGCATCACCGGCGGCGGCTACCGCCTGGTCTACAACGACACCATCCCTGAATGGCTGAAACACGCTGATCCAACACGTGGAGCAGGTTTCGCCACCTCGCTCGGCATCACGCTAAACCAAGAGGGCACTGTCGAGAGCGTCTACTGGAACAGTCCCGCGTTCAAGGCGAGCATCACGCCGGAGATGCACTTGGAGGCCGTGAACGACCAGAAGTACACGAAAGAGGGACTGCGCGATGCCATCCTCTCCGCCGAAAAGGTGAACGAACCCATCAAGCTTCTGCTGAAGCGCGGCGACGAGTTCATCACCATCACGATCGACTACCACGAGGGCCTGCGCATTCCGCACCTGGAGCGCGTGGACTCGGTGCCCGACCGGCTGGACGCGATTTTGGCGGCGGCAAAGTAGATTTCAGAAATTGAGACGTGACTTCACATCTCCTCCTCCCAATCGGTGCGCGGCCAAATTGCGATAAAGCAGGAAATCGTCGTAGATGAGGCTTGGCTCCAGTTGTTCGATGCGGCCATGGCGACCAGCGGCGGCTCGGGAATCACCGACGTGTCGGCTACGCCTTCACCCTGGCGACGTGTGCGTGCCGGGTTCGGAGGGCGACAAGGGAGGCAGGCCCCTGGTAATGGCGCGGCAGCCAACAGTGGTTCGTCTGACGATGGCGCAGGCATTACGCTGCTAGAAGCTGGCCACCTATCGATGGCCACAGGAATAGCTGGATGTAGGCGAAATCAGCCGACGCTTATTGCTGGAGCATTGGTTGTGGCAGGAGAGCGGGCGCAATTTGATCGAATCCGTGCGGATCTTCGCGCCGAGCGCTAAAACGGCACCGTGGAGGGCCTTTAGTTTTAGTGCGGGCAGGCACGCCGGCAAACAAGGCTGACAGTCAGGCGATTGGGTTCAGGGACTAAAGCGGGGCCCTGCGCTGCCTCCAGAGAAATTCACTCCTGCTCGTGTTTCGCTGCTGCTGCCTTGCGTTTCCGGAGTTTCTGGATGTCGGCATACAGAATGAACGGGGCACCAAAGATGACGAACGTAGCCAGGGTGATAAGCAGGCTATCGATGAGCAAGCTGGCGATGGTGTGGGTGCGTCCGAAGGCGAGCCCGGTAAAGAAAGCCGCGGCGAGCATCCAGAAGTACTTCAAGCGCGAGATGGTTATCAGTTGAGTTTTCATTATTCAGTTCCCTTCTTAATAGGCCGCGGTGGACTTGGGCGGCTCGGGCAGCCGGTCCCTGATTGAGACGATTGCGGAGCTGACTTCTGTGAGCCGCACCCGGATGCCGCGGAGTTCCTCGATGATCCGGTAGAAGACCCAAATGAACAACACTGTAATCGCAAATAGCATTGGCAAAAGCAGCAGCGGCAGC
>JBPYDQ010000017.1:0-5856 GCA_051986135.1 Terriglobales bacterium
GAGCCGCCCTTTCGCGACCTCGCATCCAATGCTCCCCGCTCCGACCAAGCAAGCCCAGCGTCGCACCCCTCGTCTCGCACCATATTCATTCCTGTGCCCGGCATGCTTCTTGTTGCCGGCCGACAGCCGCCAGGTTCTTCGCCAGGGCAAATTGGAGCAAAGACCTGGTCAGCAACTACCAAGCATCGACATCAGGAAAGCTGGTTGGGAGCGCAGCGTCGGTCACCCGGGCTGTGGAAACATGAGCAGATGGACAGCTGCTGCGCCATGGATTGATTCGCTGCGCCCGGAGTCAGCTTAGGGCTGTGACAGATCGACACGCAAATCGCCCCCTGTCATCTCCTGCGGTTGAGTAAGGCCCAGCATACCTAGCACCGTGGGCGAGATATCGCGCAGCGAGCCGCCAGACCTCAAAGAAAACCGCCGGCTATTGGCAGCCACCACGATGAAGGGAACCGGATTGGTGGTATGCGCGGTATGAGGCCGGCCCGTGGCTGGATCTATCATCATTTCCGCGTTGCCGTGGTCGGCCGTGATCAGCAGCGCGCCGCCCTTCTGGCGAACCGCCGTCTCGATCCGGCTCAGGCACGCGTCAACCGTCTCCACCGCTTTGACCGTGGGCTCAATCTTGCCCGAATGGCCAACCATGTCGGCATTGGCAAAATTCACGATGATCACATCGAAAGTGCCATCGTTCACCGCCTGGACAACCGCATCGGCTATTCCGGCGGCGCTCATCTCCGGCATTAAATCGTAGGTTGCAACCTTGGGAGAGGGCACTAGAATGCGGTCCTCGCCCGGAAACGGTTTCTCGACGCCCCCATTAAAGAAATAGGTGACATGGGCGTACTTCTCCGTTTCCGCGACGCGGAGATTGCGCAGCTTCATCTCAGCCATGACATTGGCCAGAATGTTATCAACCGATTCTGGCGGGATCACAACTGGCAGGCTAAAGTTCTTGTCGTATTGCGTCATGCAGACGTAGTCGAGATCCTTGGGGACACGATCGCGAGGAAGCATGGAATCGAGGTCGGCGGCACCCAGCAGATCGGCGCCACCTCGCGGGTTCAGACCGCTGTTGCGGGTCAGCGCGCGGGTAATCTGGCGCACGCGATCGGCGCGAAAGTTAAAACAGATGACGGCGTCCTTGTCGCGGATGGTCGCCAGAGGCTCACCGCGATCGTCAACACAAACAAAGGGGACCACGAATTCGTCGGTTACTCCTCTGTTATACGACTCCTTCATCCCTGTGACGGCATCGGTGTCAGCACCACCCTCCCCTGCACCATAGACCATGGCGTGAAATGCTTTGGCAATGCGCTCCCAGCGGCGGTCTCGATCCATGGCGTAATAGCGGCCATTGACTGTGGCAATTTTGCCGCAGCTGTACTCCCGCATCTTCTGCTGCAACTGTTCGAGGTAGCCGACCCCGTTGGTGGGAAGGGTGTCGCGGCCGTCCATAAAAGCGTGTACGAACACGCGCTCGAGGCCATTCTGCTTGGCCATTTTCAGCAGTGCATAAAGATGGGTCTGGTGGGAGTGAACGCCGCCATCGGAGACCAGACCCAACAGATGAAGCCGCCGTTCACCGGCGCGTGCGTGCTTCATGGCAGCAAGCAGAGTTGGGTGAGAAAAGAAGCTGCCGTCCTCAATCATACGATCGATGCGGGTAATATCCATGTGGACGATCCGGCCAGCGCCGATATTGAGGTGACCAACTTCGCTATTGCCCATCTGTCCCTCGGGCAGGCCTACGTATTTGCCGCTGGTGTGGATCAACGTGTTCGGGTACTCGCGCAGCAGTCGGTCGAAGGTGGGCTTGCGTGCGAGAGCGATGGCGTTGGCTTCGGTTTTCGGGCTGTAACCCCACCCATCGAGAATTATGAGAACAAGCGGTTTCGGACGAGGCATAAACTCCCAGCTCTTGGCTTCGAACGGATAGTCGTAAGCTACTCGATTTCATCCCCTAACCAGGTTCAGCTCGTTGAGTCTCCCTGGCTGGTGGGGGTAGGCGCTTTCGGGTCTCCGTTTTTTTTCGGCTGCGGCTTCTCTTTCATTTTTTCCTCGACCCGCTGCATGATTTTTTCCATCTGGCGCTGCATGCGAGGATAGGCGGCCTGCATCCCTTCCGAAGTCATGGCCGGCATCTCCTGCATCAACTTTTGGCCGGTCGGAGATGCGTAAAAACTAATCATGGCCTCCACATCCGGCTCGGTGAGATGCTTCTGATAAACCGGAATCATGTCATCGAGCATGCCATCGACGGGAATATCTTTCATGGATTCGAGCATGAACTGATCCATATGCGTCAAGTCTTCTTCCGTGACCTGAGGATAGCGCTGCTTAATGGTGTCGCGAACCAGCGAGGCCTGCTGCTTCATGACACCCGCCATCATGATTCGCATTTGCTGACGTATGTGCATGACCTCAAACAGCTTTAGAATCTGCTGGCGACTCGCAGGAGTCTCGCTGGTTACCTGTTGGGCCAAGGCGGCGACTGAAAGCATCAGAGCCGCGGCCATTGTCAGTCGGATCATTTTCATGCTTACTCCTGCAAGCCTTGGTAATTTAGCGCCTTTCGACCGGGGAATCGGGCCGTGTCCCCGAGTTCCTCTTCAATCCGCAACAACTGATTGTATTTGGCAATTCGATCGGTGCGTGAGGCTGAACCGGTTTTGATCTGTCCAGCTCCAGTGGCAACCGCCAGATCGGCGATGAAGGTATCCTCCGTCTCGCCCGAGCGATGTGAAATCACTGAAGTATAGCCATGGCGACGGGCTAGATCGATGGCATCGAGAGTCTCGCTGACGGTGCCGATCTGGTTTACCTTGATAAGAATTGAATTGGCAATTCCTTTGTCGATCCCCGCTTGCAGGCGTTCGGTGTTGGTGACAAAAAGATCGTCGCCCACCAGCTGAATCTTGCTTCCGAGCTCCTCGGTGAGTATCTTCCACCCCTCCCAATCGTCCTCGGCAAGCCCGTCTTCCAGTGACAGGATGGGGTAATCGCGCGCCCATTTCGCCCAGAAACGCACCATGTCTTCCGAACTCTTCACGGATTTGTCAGATTTGTTAAAAACGTATCGTCGATCCTGATAAAACTCGCTCGCAGCCGGATCTAGCGCAATCGCGATCTCTTCCCCCGGCCTGTAGCCTGCCTGCTGAATAGCTTCGAGTACAACCTCGATGGCTTCTACATTGGACTTCAATGACGGGGCAAAACCACCCTCGTCGCCTACCCCAGTGTTGTAGCCGCGCTTCTTCAGAACTCCCTTGAGCGTGTGGAAGACCTCGACTCCCCAACGCAACGCTTCAGAAAACGAGGCGGCCCCGACCGGCATGACCATGAACTCCTGGAAGTCCACGTTATTGTCGGCGTGCGCGCCGCCATTCAGAATATTCATCATCGGCACAGGCAAGGTATTGGCGCCCGCCCCTCCCAGATAACGGTATAGTGGCAAGCCGTATTCCATGGCGGCCGCTCGTGCAACAGCCATCGAGACGGCCAGAATCGCATTCGCGCCTAGTCGGCTCTTACTCTTGGTCCCATCAAGGACGATCATCTTCTTGTCAATTGCTCGTTGATCGGAAGCATCCATATTCGTGAGTGCGCCCGAAAGCTCACCGTTCACGTTTTCGACGGCCTGCAGCACACCCTTGCCCTGGTAACGTTGAGCGTCGTGGTCGCGCAGTTCGACAGCTTCATGTTCTCCTGTGGAGGCGCCACTGGGCACAATGGCTCGCCCTGCTGCGCCATTCGCAAGCCGCACCTCAGCCTCAACTGTAGGATTGCCGCGCGAATCGAGAACTTCGCGCCCTTTGATGCCACCGATTCTAGTCATTCCGTCCTCCCTCGCCTCAGATTCGGCGACCTCGCGCTTAACGACCGTATGAGATGAGAAGAGATGAAAAGCGCCGGCCCATCAGACAACGGACCCAGGCATAGTTCTTCCCATTCGATTCGCCCCAAAGTGGCGATTATATCGGGATCGCCCGGAACTCTGGAGCGGCGCAGTGCCAGTCAGTGTGACTTCCCGCACCGTGCCTCCGCTGGTTCATGCCGATCCTCCAAGTATTGTGACAGCCTCCCCTATGTTTTACAGTCGGCACAGATGCCGGGCGGAACAGCGAGCCGGCTTTCGAGCACCGGGCTTCTCTCTCGAGGCCGCGAATCGTGAAGCGGGAATTCTTGTTGCGCTCGTTCCTGTCGGACGGAAACTCTGATTCTCGAAGTTCTGCTTGGGACTCGGTGATTGAACGGCGTCAGAGGGATGGCTCGGTTTAAGCCAAGAGGAAATCAGAAGTCTTGGAGCGGAATGGTTTTTCATGGCGGTTGGGAAGCGGCAAGGGAATGCACAAACCGACAACGTTTCCAGGCGGATATTAGGATGTGGTTTCATTTCTCGTCGACGAGAACCGCGGCCGGACCATAGCACGGCATCCTTGGTGGTGGCTTGAATGCATTCAGGATCCCGCTCCCGGCAACTCGGGTCATCCCGGCGGCGATGTCATGGTCCGATTTGTCTCGAATAGTAATCAACCGATCGCGCTCCATCGGGCAGGTGACCAACGCGGCGAGAAAAACTGCGAGATTCAAGCCGCGTCCGTGGACGAACTGCAGGTTGAAGTTCATGAGATTGGAGGATTAACGATGCGAAAGCTGGCTGTACTCGCATACACAACCTTGTTTGCATTCACCGGGTTCGCGCAGACGAACCTATCTCTCCCCGCCGGAACTGCGGTCAAAATGAAACTTCAAACAACTCTAGCCAGTTTCACGACCAAAACAGGATATCCTTTCGCCGCCCGGGTCACCGAGCCGGTCGTGATGAATGGCAAAACCGTGATCCCGATAGGGGCCACCGTGGAAGGTCAGGTGACTAAGGTCGCCGAACCGCGCCGTATCGCCGGAAAACCCACGATCGGAATTTCTCCGCAGGCCGTGATCCTGCCCAATGGCGAGCGATATGCGCTCCATGCGACCCTGGTGGATACGAGTTTGCGTGACGGAAGCGACGTCAACCTGGAAGGGCAGTTCAAAGGCGCGGGCCATGATGGTGGCGACCTCCGGGAAGTGGGTATCGGGACCGGCGGTGGAATGGTCGTTGGCGGACTTGTCGGAGGTGCCAAAGGCGTTCTTGTTGGTGGAGCGATTGGAGCCACCGCTACCGTAGCGCACTGGCTCGGGAAGCATCGCTCGGCGGTTCTGCCCGCCGGAACGGAACTCGTGATGGAAATCAGCCATCCAATGACACTAAGTGCGGCGAGCACAGGTCGCTAGTACCGGTCTCCCTTCTTAATTGTCCTTGATTCGGGACCAAACGTCGTTGCTTTCGACTCTTTCAGTTTTTCCGGCATCGACGAGCTGCCAGGCCAGCACAGCCGGGACTCATTGCCAGCAACAACTGAAAACCCCAGAACCGTTTCCCTGCTTCAATACGCCAGAGCAGTCAGTTCGTTTTCACTCAGGAGTTGCAACTCAATCCAGCCTTCCGGCGGCAGGGCATCGAGGGGAAGCTGGTTTTGCCAGATGCTGAAACGCAACCGCAGTCGAGTCACCGTTAGCGAGTCCGGGTTACCCCCCGAGGATGAGGAGATTGGGCTGTCCAGCAGCCATGCCAACGGCAGCTTGAACTCAAAATTGCGCTGGATGACGAGTTTTATTTCGCGAGACTCCCGGCCATGATCAGACGAGGCTAAGGGTTGTTCGTCATCACCGGGCGAAACCTTCCAGCCCTCGATTGCTCCCTGATTGACGTACACATGTACGCGCAGCGCGCGGAACGGACGCTGGCCTTCCCGCGGCCAGCATTCCAGATTCACGACCAACTCGAACCGTGATTCCGGCGCGCTACCG